>JANOWA010000341.1:0-2037 GCA_031417675.1 Methylotenera sp. | reverse complement strand
TTGGGGAGGAATTAATAGTGGATTTTGTGCCTGATTTAGAAGCTGATTTACCTAGCTTTTTGCCGCCCGTTCTGTCTTTTTTAGCGCGGTCTAAGGCGCGCGAGGTCAGAGGTTTAAAATCAGTCGAAACTTTGTCTTTATTAGCACTTAAAGTATTTTTAGCACCTGCTCTGGAAGGCGCATGAATGCTAGATGGCATGCTAGTGCCTGCCGCAGCACTTAAATGTGACGCATGGCTAATTAAAGTAAAATCAATCTTGCTGGTTTCTAAATCTACACGCGCCACTTTTACGGTGAGCCTATCGCCCAGCCTAAATCTCACGCCCGTGCGTTCGCCCAGCATTTCGTGGCGCGCTTTATCGTAGTTAAAATAATCGTTGCCCAGCTCGGTTACATGTACTAAACCCTCCACATACACGCCATCTAGCGCCACAAACACGCCAAACGCGGTAACGCCCGCAATCGTGCCTTCGTACACTTCGCCAATTTTATCTTGCATGTAATAGCATTTCAGCCAATTATTCACGTCGCGCGTGGCTTCATCGGCGCGCCGTTCGGTCATGCTGCAATGTACGCCTAAATTATTCCAATCTTTCGCTTTGTATTTTTCACCATTCACCACAGCTTTAATGGCGCGGTGAATCAGTAAATCAGGATAACGCCGAATGGGCGAGGTAAAGTGCGTGTAAGCCTCATAAGCCAGCCCAAAATGGCCGACATTATCTGGGCTGTAAACGGCTTGCTGCATAGACCTTAGTAAAACCGTTTGCAATAATTGCGCATCTGGCCGTGTTTTAATTTGATTCATTAATTTGCCGTAATCTTTGGCGTGTGGCTTATCGCCTCCCGTCACGCCAAAACCAACTTCCGCCATAAACGTACGCAGTGCTTCCAATTTCTCGGGTGTTGGGCCTTCGTGAATGCGGTATAGCGCAGCTTGCTCATGCGTTTTCAAGAAATCTGCTGCGCACACATTAGCGGCCAGCATGCATTCTTCAATCAACTTATGTGCGTCGTTGCGTTGTACAGGAATAATTTTTTCAATTTTGCCATTATCGTCAAAAATCATCTGCGTTTCGGTCGATTCAAACTCAATCGCACCGCGCTTTTCGCGCTGGTTTAACATGAGTTTGAATAAACTGTACAAGTTTTGCACATGCGGCATGATGTGCGCGTATTCTTTGGCAGTTTCGCCTTGCGGATTCTCTAACATATCCGCCACTTTGGTATAAGTCATGCGCGCTTTGGAGCGCATCACCGATGGGTAAAACGTGTATTTTTGTACAATGCCAGCAACATCAATTTGCATATCGCATATCATGCACAGCCGCTCTACATCTGGGTTTAGCGAGCATAGGCCGTTTGAAAGCGCCTCTGGCAACATCGGAATTACACGGCGCGGAAAATACACCGAATTACCACGCTCGAAGGCTTCTTTATCCAGCGCGTCATCTGGTTTCACATAAAAACTCACATCGGCAATCGCAACGACTAAACGCCAACCTTTAATGTTTCCTCTCCCACTTTTAGCTCCCTCTCCCCAAGCCTCTCCCGCTTGCGGGAGAGGGGGTATAGCATGCGCTTGGGGTGAGGGCTGCTTTTCAAAAACAGGCTCGGCATACACCGCATCATCAAAATCGCGCGCAGTTTCGCCGTCAATGGTTATTAGCGGCAACTCACGCAAATCAACACGGCCTTTGTAATCAGCCGCTTGCACCAATTTTGGAATACGCTCGGCTTGATTGATTGCGGCAGGCGTAAACTCATGCGGCAATTTGTGTTTACGCAATGCAATTTCAATTTCCATGCCGCTATCGGCATAGTTGCCCAAAATTTGTACTACTTTGCCCATAGGGTGCGCGCCTGTTGATGGCTGCGCGGTCAGCTCCACCATCACCACTTGGCCTGGTTTTGCGCCCATGTCGAGGTGATACGGAATGAGAATATCTTGGTTAATGCGCTTGTCTTCCGCCGCCACAATGGTAACGCCTTGGCCTTGTACCACGCGGCCAACTAAATTCTTAGTACTGCGTTCTA
>JANOWA010000340.1:0-1791 GCA_031417675.1 Methylotenera sp. | reverse complement strand
GACCATATTTGCCCAGTTACGCGTGCCGCTTGCTCTGATAACAACCAAGCCATTAAATGTGCTACATCGGGTGCATTGCCTATGCCTGCGATTGGATATTGCCGTGCTGCCATGTCACGCGTTAAATCGCTACTCAGTAAGCTTGCTGCCGCTGGTGTATCCATTAAGCCTGGTGCAACTGCGTTAACACGAATGCCGCCGCTTGCATAAGTGGCCGCTGCACCGCGCACTAAGCCTTCTAAACCACCTTTTGCCGCAGCAATTGCCTCGTGATTCGGCGTACCAATTTGTGCGGCGGCTGATGATACCAACACGGCAGAACCCGCCAATTTAGCTGTTTTTAAATGACCGACAAACGCTGCCAATGTGTGAAAAGCGCTAAAAAGATTGGCTGCTAAGCAAGCTGTAAAATCTGCCTCTGCCATACGGTGTAATGCCCCCAGGCGAATATTACCCACACAGTGTGCAAACGCAGTTGGCACTAAGTTATGCGCATTAGCCACTTCAAAAATATGCTTTGCGCCATCAACTGTTGAGCAATCGGTGGTAATTTGCAGATGGTTGCTGCCATAAACGTCGCTTAACCTTGTTGCATCGCGACTGGTTATAATTAACTGATAACCTTCAGCTGCTAGTATTGTCGCCAATGCTTGGCATAAGCCACCTGCCGCGCCGGTAATTAATGCAACTTTTTCGCTCACTTTTTCAACCTTTACTCTTTAAAATAATAGTCATAAGAGAGCGCATCGGTTAAAACGTTTCTGCGTATTGGTGTTCTATTGTAATTAATTTGATAAAAGTAATCGCTGCGATGACAATCACCCCAAAATCAATTCAAATAAACCCTAAAAAATTACTTAAAAGCAAATGGACAGCGGTCACGCCAACTAACAAGGAAAAACATTTTATGGTAATAAAGTTGATTGCGCCTGAGCAACCAACAATGCCAATCGAATGGGTAGCGCTTGAAGCAGTACACTCAAAACGTACACAAATACTGGCTTGGCGTGATTTAAGCGATACTGCTAATTGGTTGCAAGGCTGGCAATAAGCATGAAAAATAGACCAAATATGGCCATTATTGGCGCAGGTATATCGGGCTTAGCCTGCGCTACAACCCTTCAAAATGCAGGGTTTAACGTTACCGTCTTTGAAAAAAGCAAGGGCGTTTCAGGCCGCATTAGTACGCGCGTAACGGAGGGCTGGCAATGTGATCACGGCGCACAATATTTTACTGCCAGCGATGCGCAGTTTGCCGCAGAGGTGCAGCGCTGGCAGCAAGCTGGCGTTGCGGCAGAATGGCAACCTAGGCTGCAAGTATTTGATGGTGTTAGTTTTACTGCAAAAGAGTCAACAAAAGTTCGTTACGTTGGCGTGCCACGCAATACAGCACCTGCAAAATACTTAGCACAAAGTCTAAATGTGAATGTGGCAACTACCATCAATAAAGTTGAGCGTCATCATGGCGTTTGGCAACTATCGTCAAAAGAGCATGGCAAGTTAACGCCACAATTTGATGCGCTAATATTGGCTATACCTTCACCGCAAGCACAAGCCTTGTTGCAACTGCCTGCACCAAAATTGGCCGCCATAGCTGCCAGCGTTATCATGCGCGGCTGTTGGGCGTTGATGTGTCAGTTTAATTGCCGATTAGCCTTGCCGTTTGATGGCTTATTTGTGAACAATCATTTATTAAGCTGGGTGGCACGCGATAGTGCAAAACCTGGCCGAAATCATCCTGCAAATAATAGCGAAACATGGTTGTTGCATGCCAGCAGTGAATGGAGTGAG
>JANOWA010000339.1:0-12352 GCA_031417675.1 Methylotenera sp. | reverse complement strand
GATATTATTTTTTGCGATCCACCTTACAATAAAGGCTGGATGGATAAGATTTTACCCATATTAAATCAACATCTTAGCGCGGATGGCGTGGTCTATGCAGAAACCGAGTTTGAGATTAAATCAGATGCGACCTGGCAAGTGATTAAGCAAAAAAAAGCAGGCAATGTGGTTTATCATTTGCTAAAATTAGTCTAATTTTAAAGGACGCATATGAGTAAAACCCGCATCGCTGTTTATCCTGGTACATTTGACCCCATTACGCTCGGCCATGAAGACATTGTGCGCCGCGCTGCCAATTTGTTTGATGAAGTCATCGTTGCAGTGGCGGGCAGCACCAATAAACGCACACTTTTTTCGCTGGATGAGCGCGTCGCTTTGGCCAAAAGTGTGTTTATTGATGCTAATGTAAAAGTGTTAGGATTCAATAGCTTACTAATGCAATTTGTGCAAGAACAAGGCGCGCAAATGGTCATTCGTGGCCTGCGTGCGGCCAGCGATTTTGAGTATGAGTTTCAACTGGCAGGCATGAACCGCAAGCTTTACCCTAAGCTGGAAACGTTATTTTTAACACCCGCCGAGCAGTATATGTTTGTGTCATCTAGCCTTGTGCGCGAAGTTGCTAATTTGGGCGGCGACGTCAATCAGTTTGTATCTAGCACAGTAGAAGCCGCTATTTTAGATAAGTTAGGCAAGTAAGTTGGCCTTAATGATTACCGATGAATGCATTAACTGCGACGTGTGCGAGCCAGAGTGCCCAAACGGCGCTATTTATCAGGGTCAGGAGATTTACGAGATTAACCCCAATTTATGCACCGAATGCGTTGGTCATTTCGACAAACCGCAATGCGTCGTTGTGTGTCCTGTGGATTGCATTCCGCTAAACCCCGATGTGGTTGAAACGCAGGCACAATTAATGGCAAAATATTACCTATTAACACAGGCGAAGTAACCATTGTAGGAGCGGCTTTTAGCCGCGAAGCAATATCGCTTATTCGCGGCTGCAAGCCGCTCCTACAATACAAGAAGGAGTAAAAATGAGATTATTACACACCATGTTGCGCGTGGGCGATTTACAGCGTTCTATCGACTTTTATACCAACGTACTAGGTATGAAGTTGCTACGCACTAGCGATTACCCAGATGGCGAATTTACGCTGGCGTTTGTGGGCTATGGCAACGAGTACGACAATACTGTGCTTGAGTTAACCTACAATTACGGCAAAACTATCTACGAAATGGGCGGCGCTTATGGCCACATGGCGATAGAGGTGGACGATATTTATGCACAATGCGATGCTGTAAAAGCCAAAGGCGGCAAAGTGGTGCGCGAGGCGGGCCCGATGAAAAGTGGCACGCTGGTGATTGCGTTTGTAGAAGACCCTGATGGCTACAAAATTGAATTTATTCAAAAAGGCAGTATTGAATATCCACGTTAATAGGTAGTTTAGGAAATAGCATCCACGTTAATCATTTGACTTTAGAGGAAGCAATTAATGTCAGCAAAACTTAAGGTGTTTACATCACCATCAGCATTCCCTAATCCGCAACGTTTGCGCCTATTTCAGTTTGAAAAAGGTATTAATCAGCACATTGAAGAAGTAGTTTACGACATGGCGCCAGGCGGGGATCAGCGACAATGGCCGCACCTTAAAATGAACCCATGGGGCGAAACGCCCACCATGCAGCTAGAAGATGGTAGCTTTATGAGCGAATCTGTCGCCATTAGCCTATATTTAGATAACCATTTTGAAGGTCGCAAACTATTTGGTGAAACACCCAAAGAACAAGGCTTAATTAGCATGTGGGATAGTCGTATTTGGGTGCAAATTTTGTATCGCATTACGACAGACTTTCATGTGAGGTTGCAAGGTTTAGGGCCAAAAATTGAACTCACCAACAACCCGCAATGGGGCGAGCATTGCCGTAAAGAAGCGTTAAGCCACGCTAGTTTAGTCAATCAACATTTGTCCGATGGCCGCGAATGGCTAATAGGTGGCAAAGAGCCCACTTTTGCCGATATTACTCTGTGTACGTCTATTGCATTTTCAAAGTTTGGCCCTGTGCAAACGCCACTTGATGAGCGTTTTGAACATTTACACCACTTTTGGCAACGCTGGCAAAAACGCGACAGCTTTAGGCAAGCTTATGCCGATGGCGCAGGTTTACCTGAGCTGGCACACTTAATTAAACCGTAGCAATTAAACATAGCATCAACGTTAAGTATCAAGCCAAAGTTTAGCCTTAATTTGCACCCTTAATTTAACATGGTTACCTGGTTTTTATACTTGCTAGAATGCAATAACGGTGCTTATTACGCAGGCATTACTAACGATTTACCAGCGCGTTTTGAAACGCATTTGGCTGGCAAAGGCGCGCGCTACACCCGCGCCAATCGGCCTGTTAAAATTATCGCTTCAAAATTTTATGTAGATAGGTCTAGTGCCAGTATTGCAGAAGCACAATTAAAAAGTTTGCCACGGCACAAAAAACTAAGCTTTTTCGATGAATAATGAAGCACTCACTATCGCTGTGCAGGCCGCTCTATCTGGAGATTGGGTGAAGTCGCATAGCATCGCACAAGATTACGCTGATGACATTGCCAACTGGATTCACGCTGTTTTGCATAAAATTGAAGGTGATCAATGGAACAGCAACTATTGGTATGCACGCACAAATGGCAAAAAGTATGAAGATTTTAGTGATGCTAATGCAGAGTTAGCAGCAATTTTGCAACTATTAACTGTATGAAAAGACGTGCTTTATAGACCCATATCTGTGTTGCTTAAAGCACATCATTCGCTTAAGAATTTAAGGCCAAAATGCAAGAAAACCGCATCTTTTTTAAAGACAACCCGTATCCACTTGGGCATGCGATTAAGGCGTTTGTATGGAGCGGCCATTTGGATAAAAATGGCCAACTTTGGTTTGATTTGCATTTAAAAACAGATAATTATTATGCCGAAGACCCTAAACACGCAGAAATTTGGGACGACGAGCAAGCGCAAAATAAAGACGATTGGCATTCAAAAATTGTTTGGGGAAATTACCACAGCTGCACCATGTCATCGACCAATTGGGGCAGTAGTGGCATTTTAATTGATGCAAAACTTGGTAAGCTAAACTTCAGCCATTGGCCAGCAACGTGCCTAATTGCCGATACCATGCCGCCAGATAATATAATGCCAGCCGATTTAGAGTGGGACGATTTGGCGCTGAATATTTACTTGCTAGGCCATGATGCCTGCGCTAACCACAAAATTGATATTGTGCAAACTGGATACAATCATTTTAAGATCAATTGGGTGGGCAAAATTGCGCTAGCTTATGCGGGTGAAGACGAATTTAAATATGATTTTAGCGCCAATTTACGAGGCGTAAAATTTGATGGCTTTGATTACCTGCAAACATTAACGCAAACACAAGCCAAAGAGTATTTCTCAATGTATATCAATAACATAGATGACTTTGAATTTGTCGATTTAAACCCAAAAAACAATATACGCGAATATAAATTTGCACTTAAATAAGCTTTAATCGCGCAAAATAAGATGCCCTGCAATGCTTATATTTGCTGGCTTGCAGCGCATCTATAAAGGTTAAGGAAAAGCTGGAATACTTGGCTCCACGCCCTCAAAGTGCGCTCTGGGATGCTTGTCTTTAACCATCTGCTCTACGCCCTCAACGCGCTGGCTAGGCACATCGACCATCATCAAAAAATCGCCACTTTCAATTGCTTGCGCAAATTGTTTCAGGCGTCGGCTGCCAATGCTGCTGCCCACCATGCTGGCAACCCATGCGCCAAAACCTGCGCCTAATAGTGCGCTCACCAACACCATTACGCCGTTAAGCTTTAAGCTGCCCAAAATTAACACCGCCGCAAGCCCAAACAACATACCCACCAAGCCGCCAACTAGCGTGCCTTGCGCTAATGCAGGTATAAAATCACTTTTTTGCAAAAAACTAGCGGCGGGTAAATTGCCCATGGGCGTATCGCGCTTGGCTAACACGTGAATTTGACCTTCAGAAACCCGCGCCAACAATAAGTCGTCCACCACTTTTTTGGTCATTTCAATATTGGGGATTAAAAAATAAATGCGTTTCATGGCGAATCCTCCGCTAAAACTTCCACAGTTAGGGGTCGCGCAATGCAAACTACCAAATGTATAGAGGCAGACTAATGAAATCAGTCTTAGGAAAATTCACAAGTCTTCCAAACGCAAGTGGCTGGCATTACACGCACCTGCAAGTAAACATTACTTACACAGTTACGACAAACTTTTGTTGATAAAAGTTCATCTACTGTAAGCGCATGGATATTAGCTTGACGCATGCATACCTAGCTTGTACAGGTATATTTTGCGGGGGCAAGCCTTCACATTTAACTTGCCCGTTTATTGGCTTAGTTAGGGAAAAGACCCTTGCGTCTTGCGCTTGCAGGTCGCTGTTAGCAGGTGAGCAAAAATTGTTTAATCTAAATAATAATATTCGCGATTAACTTTTAGCCGCATCAGTCGGTTATACAATGCTAAATTTTCGTCTATTGCTTTTGCAAATGCAGCGTAATTATCCGCATTAATAGCAATACTTCTAAGCATTTTTTCTTGTGTAATCCAATAATACTCAGCAGGCTCTTGGCCTTTTTCTTTTAGTTTATCGTATTCAATTTCAATACTTTTGTATTCGTCCCATTTATCCAGTGCTTTTAGGCCAATTTCTTGAAAGCGCAACCTAAATTGTTGGCCAGATTCATCGGTTAATGTAATGCCATCTGAAATAAAATTATTAAATAAGTGATCTTGGATTGCCAGCTGGTTCCCCCAAACCCTTCCGTTAAGCTGCAGTTTTACAAAGTTTAAAATTGCACTTTTGTCTGCTGGCAACGCCACGTTTTGCGCCGCATTCAGATGTTTATTGTCGTGCAGCCATTTTACTAACATGCACTGAAAGTTTTGTTCTGCCATGCCGCTACCGTAATCATCTGATTCGCCATCGGCTAAATCTCTAAAATACAAATGGCTAATTAACTCGCGTTGCTCAATAATGCTAGCCTCAATGGATTGCGCGCGTTGCTGTTTAACGGCAAATTGGTAATTCATTTCAACCAAATCATTAAGTGCCTTAGTAAAATAAAGCACATTTTCGGTACTTTTTGCGGGCTCGCCAAAAAACGCTTTCACCGCTGCTAAATCAGCAGTTGGCGGAGGGCTTACATTCCAAAAACTGGCAGGTTTGGTGTCTGGCTTTTTTAGAATATTGCTTTCATTCACTAAACTAATACCCTTTAAATAAGTTGCCCACTTGGCTGGTTTACCTTCACGTTTTGGCGGGTAACACGCCTCGTGTTTCACTTCATGGTTGAACCAATAATGCACATTATTGGCTCTATCATTCACATAGGCGCTACTGTTATTTGGCGTACAACTTTTAGGCAGTTTTAAGCCAGCTGTATCAAAATGGCTAATCAGTTTTTCATCGCTTATTTTTAGGCCAATTAGGTTGGTTAAGTCTTGTTGAGTCATATTAAGCTTCTCACTTGATATTGTAATTAACTGTTAGTTTAGTTTTGATACACTAGCAAACTTTGTTGTCAGCTACAAGCCATATAAAGAGGCAGTTATTATCACTTAAAAAAGTGAAATTTTATTATTAAAGTCCATCACTTGGATTCATAAAAAACACCTTTTTGTAGCCTTGCGTTTGCAGCGTTGCGCGCCACGGGTAGGGGGTTAAGCTCAGTACGCTGTAGTGCAAATGCGGCGGTTTACCCTTTGCATTGCCGCTATCGCCCACTGCGCCAACTGTCTCGCCTTGCGTTGCCCAACTTAAGGTTTTGGCATTAATACCATCTAAATGCGCGTAATAGTAAATACGCCATTTTGGCCCCAGCACGGCCACCATATTGCCGCCCATACTAATGTTGCCTGTATAAATCACCAAACCGCTGGTGCTGGCGATTACGGGTGTGCCTTTTTTCGCAAATATATCAATGCCTTTATGTACGCCCGATTTACCCCAAGGCGCAAACCAAAAGCTATTGGCGTTCCAATCGCGCGCAGTAGCATTTTGCACGGGAATCACCCCGCGCTGGGGGATGCATAAACCCAGCGCGAGGATGACAGTTGCTGCTTTAATGACAGTTAGCTTTTTCACGCGTTTAATCTTAGTTAAACCACATCGTAAGCAGAATGGTTTTGCGGCACATCTTTGCCGCTTATTTGATACCAATCGACTTTGCGCGTAATAATCATTACCAAAGTGAGTAAGCCAAATACTAGTAAACTGCCCATCAGCAGCGCATTATCTTCTGATGCTAATATGCCATACAGCGCGCCATATAAAGCGGTGAGCAGGCTGGCGAATATTGCGCCATTGGTTTTACTTTTTAGCACATAACTTAGGTAATAACCTAGCAGCAATACGCAGGCAGCGCTGGCGGTGAGGTAGGCATAAGCAAAACCAATGCGTTCTGACAGCGAGATTAGTAATAAGTAAAACAGCGCCATGGCCAAGCCTACAAGCGTATATTGCGCAGGGTGAATGCGAAGGCGTTTTAAAATCTCAAAGATAAAGAAGCCAGCAAAGGTTAAGCCGATGAATAATAAGCCGTATTTGGTGGCGCGATCGGATTGGCTATACACGTTAATCGGCTCTACAAAGCCGACAGAAAGCGATTCTAAGCCATCTGTTTTGGTGCCATTTACTAACAAGCTCATCACTGAAGCTTGATTATTGCTAGAAAGCGATGACACTGCCCATTTTGCATTAAAGCCATTTGTGTCGATTTTTTGTGTTGCGGCATCAGGCAAAAAGCTGCCGTAAAAGTGTGGCGATTGCCAGTGAGAATTAAGTGCAATAGTGTTGCTCTCGGCGATTGGCGTAAAGTTAAAACTCTCTGTGCCGCGTAAGTTAAGCTTAAAATCAAACGTGATGGTTTGTTCATCGCCACTTAAGTTTTTAATTGGCGCGTTAATGCCGCTGCCAAGCGCATCTATTTTACTGCCTTGTGCAAAGCTAATGGTTTGACCGCCCCAATTAATAATGGGTTTGCCAGAAACGCCGCGTGTGTCGCTAATGCCAATACTTAAATAAGCATCACCAACTTTTAGGCTAGTATTGTCGTGCTCAAACTTTAAACCTAAATTCTTGGGTATTTTAAACTGACCATTTACACTACCGCCAAGTTGATACATCAATGCTTTATAGATGCCGAGTGATTTCACTTCGTTGGTAAAACCACCTTTTAGGTTAAGCTCATCGGGCAGCAAATACACTTTGCCAGCATAACTTCTCGTCACAATTTTCTGGATTTTGTTTACCTCAATTGTTTCAGGATATTCTTGCACATACGGCACTACCAATACTGGCCCAATCACAGTTTGCTCGCGCGCCGAGCTTCTGGCGATGTCTGCTTTCACGTTTTCTTGATTTTGCTTACGCTCTAAAATAATACTGTTAACATAACTGACTGCCCAAGACATCAGCACTGTTAGCAGAAAAATTCCAACTACTTTAAAAATAAAAGACCGATTCATGGTTAACCCCTTGTTTGTTAGGAGTTTGCAGAATAAAAGCCTTGAGTGAAGACATGATGCGGCAGTGTGAAGTGAGTGTGAAGTCGAAGAAATAATCTTATGTAGGAGCGGCTTTTAGCCGCGAAAAACGTTACTTATAATTGTCCCGATTTGTTCGGCCTGCAAGCCCCTCTTACCTAGGTAGTGTGATAATGGCCATCGCGCCGCCGTTCGCATGGTTTTGCAAAGTCACATTGCCACCATGCAATTTCACCACTTCTTGCACAAAATTTAGGCCTAAGCCTGTGCTTTTTTGACCACTCGCAGGCCGTGGCAGCGAATAAAACTTATCGAAGATTTTACCTAAAGCATAGTCGGGAATGCCCGCGCCTAGGTCTTGTATGCTGATTTGAATTTGCTTATTTTCTTCCAGCACATTGATTTTAATTTCGCTTTTTGGCAGGCTAAAATCCAGCGCGTTTTCTAGCAAATTATAGATAGCTTGGCCTAATAAAAATGAATCTGCTTTGATTATTAGTGATGCCCTGCAAGCCGCATGAATACTGGCTTGCAGCGCCTGTGTTTTTTGACTTAAATGCTTAATTTGCGTTTGAATTAAGTCATTTAAATTCACATCGCTCACTTGGCTTAGTTGCTGCTGATGCTCTAACGTTGCTAAGCCCAACATGTTCTGAATAATAGTCTGCACGCGGTTAGATTGCGCTTTAATTTGCGCTAAAAAATGGGCTTGGTCGCTTGCTGGCATATTGGGTGAAATAAGCTCCAAAGCCGCTTGTATAGCGGTGATTGGGCTTTTTAACTCGTGCGTGAGGTGTTGCACAGAGTCTTGCACATATTGTTTGCCATCCAGCTCGTTACGCATGGTTTGCATGGCTTTAGCCAAGTCGGTCAGCTCGTCATTGCTAGATGTGGGCGGCGTGGCTTTTTTGCCTTGCGATATATTCAGCGCATAGTCGCGTAACGCATTAATTTTACGGGTAAATCGCCAAGTAAATAAGCTGCCAATCAGTAACGACAACACCAATAATAGTGCGCCCCAGCGGATAATTTTGGCTTGTGCGCGCTCAATAAACGGCAGCACGGTGCGATTAGATTTTGCCACCGTTAAGCTACCAATAATCTGGTTACCGTCTTTAATGGGCGCGGCAATGTACATAATCGAATCACTTTTTGGCGCATTGGCAATAATTGGGCTAGAGCGCACGCCGTATTTGCCACGCAAGGTTAGGTAAACATCGTTCCATTGGCTGTAATCTTGGCCTAATGCCAAACCTTGAGAATCAAAAATCACAATACCGTTAATATCGGTAATATAAACGCGATAATCGGCAGATTGTTTTTTAATGCCGCTTATATTGGCATCAGGCTTGCTGCCTCTGGTGTTATATTGCGCTAAACTTTGTGCAAAATTTCCGTTATTAATATTGCCTGTTTTCACATCTTCTGCAGCTAACTCGGCCAGTACATTGGCGGTATCCACCAGCGTATCTTCCATGGCTTGGCGCACACCAGGTTTCACTTCATCCACAAAAATAGTTAACACAAACCAAGCGGCTAGCCCAACCAGCACAAAATAACCCAAAAATATTTTAAGGCTGATTTTCATGCAATTAGCCCCTCGCCCGCAGGCGGGAGAGGGGTTGGGGAGAGGGGAAGTACTGCTTGCACGCGAGGACGCCTGCGCCGCACAAGCCTATTAGCAGCATAAGCTATAGCCCATGCCGCGATGCGTGACTATCGCTTCAGACTCAGCATCTACTTTTCGCAATTTAGCGCGCACGGTTTTAATGTGCGCATCTACAGTGCGTTCTAGCGTATTTTCGGCCTGCGCCCACACAATATCCATGAGTTGATCGCGCGAATAAACGCGCTTGGGCTGCAAAATTAGGGTCTTAAGCAATAAATATTCGTAACGCGTTAACGCTAAAAATTGGCCACGATATTGAATGCGGCAAGCGGTTTCGTCTAGCTGAAAAATATTGGTTTCTATTGGCAGTTTGCCGCTTCGGCGTAAAATTGCATTAATGCGCGCCACCACTTCACGCGGACTAAATGGCTTGGTCACGTAATCATCCGCGCCAATTTCTAAGCCCACAATGCGGTCAATCTCGTGATTGCGCGCAGTTAAAAATAAAATGGGAATGCTCGATACCGCACGTATTTGCTTGCACACATCAAAGCCTGTCATATCAGGCAGGCCAACATCTAGCACTACAAAATCAAACGCTTGTTCACGCACAGCCGCAACACCCTCATGCCCCAGCAAGTAATGCGTAGTGGCAATACCCGCTTCTTTACAAGCGTAAATCAGCGTTTCGGCAATGGCGGGTTCATCTTCTATAATTAAAATATGATGCATACGCGCCGATTAAAAATATTGTTTAAGTCGCGCTATTTTTAATTTAGCAATACGTTTGGCGAGTGATTTTTTAAGTTTTTTTAGCCATTTTGCTTCGCCAGAAATAAGGCTGAGCTTGTCTTCAATCTCGTGGTAGCGGAAGTCTTTAGCGTTCATCGAAACCCCATCATTTGCGGTAGGCGCGCTTTCAAAACATTGATCGCGACTAATTTTAAAACTGACAATTGATTCAAAAATACTAATTGAAAACACACTATTTTTATAGGGTAAGTTAGAAACATTGGCCGCAGGAAAGCGTGAATTAATGTTGTCAATCAAAGCTTTAGTCCATTCGATAAACGAATATTTTGTGGGGTAGCCAAAGCTTTTAAAATAACTGGTATGCGTGTCTTCCACAATCAAAAGACCGCCGTTTTTAATGTGTGGAATACATTCGTGTGCGGTAACGATTTGTTGCTCGTAAGTGTGCCCACCATCGTCTAACACAATATCCACATCACCTAGTTGTTTAAAAAAACTCTGCCAAAATAGTGGGTCAGATTGGCTACCGATATGAATCTCAAAGTCGTCTTGCTCCCAACGTTTGGCCGCGGGATTAAACTCGACGCCGATGATGCGTGCTTGTGAGCCAAAATAGCTGCGCCACATAAACAGCGAGCCGCCATCTAAAATACCAACTTCAACAAAAGTAATGGGCTTGTTTCGATACGGCTCTAATAGCTCGGCATACACTTGAAAATAAGAAGAGTGCTTGGCAGATCGATAAGGTGATTGTTTATAACACGCGTAAATATCAAGATGCCCGATATCTTTTTCGTATGGCTTTACTGCTTTGGCGGGCTGTTCACGGTTGTTCATTTTTTGTAATTACACATCAAGAATATGCAACGAAGTTTAACTGACATGGCGCTCAAAAACTAGAGTGCTTATAGATTTTGAAATTGGAAATTGGGGTAGGCTTTATTTGGCGCTAGCAAGCGCTTGGCAAAAAAATGTCCGCTTGCGCGGACAAAAGGGGAAAATTATGGCTAAGATTTGTATTTTAAGTTAAGCCGCGTCAGAAAGCGTTACATATTTCATTTCACCATTAATCAGCACAAAGCGCGCATCATGCAAGCTTTTTTGCCCCAAAACGGCGTTGTGATACACCCAAACAACGCCCTTAGCTTCGCCAGTCGCACTTTTTAAGGTGATCATTTCATCAGGATTACCAAAATTAGTCGCCACTTGGTTCGGTTTGGTTTGTTTCAGCAAATTATAAAATTGTGTAGGCGACATTGCTTTGATGGGGCTAGATATGTTTGTGCTGGTGCTATCTGCACTAGCGTTTAGTGTAACAGCGACCAAACTACCAATCACCAAACTGCCTAATAAAGCACTTTTTAATAATTCTAGTTTCAATTTTTTCTTTCTTTTGTTAATTTAAAAATAGTTTAGCAGGCGATTGTTACAGATTGATTACCGCCAAAGTAAACAATTGTAATTTGTATCGATTACGATTTTGACTAAAGAACCGTTGGCTCAAAGTTAGCCAAAAAAGTCTTTGGCTTTGTCCACCCAACTTTTATTTTTCGGGCTGTGTTTGCCAGCATCGGCTTGTGTGCTGCTATCAAATTCGCGCAATAAATCTTTTTGCTTTTCGGTGAGCTTTACTGGTGTTTCAACCACCACATGCACCATTAAATCGCCGTAGTCAGATTGCCTAAGTGGTTTAATGCCTTTACCTTTTAGCCTAAATACGCCGCCTGTTTGGGTCTCGGCAGGTATCTTCATTTTGGCTGAACCGCCCAAAGTTGGCACTTCAATCTCGCCGCCCAGTGCCGCTGTACTAAAGCTAATCGGCATTTCGCAATGTAAATTGCCACCATCGCGTTGGAACATGTCGTGTGTTTTTAGGTGAATCACCACATATAAATCGCCCGTTGGGCCGCCATTGACGCCAGCTTCGCCTTCACCAGTTAAGCGAATTCTATCGCCTTCATCCACGCCAGCGGGGATTTTGACTGATAACGTTTTGTTTTGTTTAACGCGCCCAGCACCACTACAAGTTGGGCAGGGGTCTTTCACCATTTTGCCGTTGCCATGACATTTAGGGCAAGTTTGTTGCACCGAGAAAAAGCCTTGTTGCATGCGCACTTGGCCGTGGCCTGCACACGTTGTACAAGTGACAGGCTGTGTGCCAGGGCGCGCGCCAGAGCCTTTGCAAGTCTCGCAAGTGCTTTGCACTGGGATACGGATTTTGGTCTCGGTGCCTTTGGCTGCGTCTTCTAACGAGACTTCCATGTTGTAGCGTAAATCGGCACCGCGATAGACGTTGTTACGTTGTCCGCCTGCTCGACCACCACCAAAAATATCACCAAAAATATCACCAAAGGCATCGCCAAAACCTGCACCACCAAAGCCTGCGCCAGCACCGCCGCCATGTTCAAATGCAGCGTGGCCATATTGATCATAAGCTGCG
>JANOWA010000338.1:0-2440 GCA_031417675.1 Methylotenera sp. | reverse complement strand
ATAAATCGTCATCGCTAATTTCATGGCTGTTAATGCATACGCGTTCGTTATAGCGAATGAGGTGCGGTGAGGTGTAACAGCCGACCGAAAATCCAGCTTCTGTATAAATGTGACTTAACATCGCGCATACAGAGCCTTTGCCATTGGTACCAGCAACGGTAATGATGGAGAAATTTGGTTTAAGTTGCAGTTTATTGGCGACTGCTTGTACTCTATCCAAACCCATGGCAATGGACTTAGGATGCAGCGCTTCGATGTACGCCAGCCACTGTGTTGCGTTGCTAGGCTTGAGGTTTTGGGCAGTCACGTTTTAATGAATGTAATAAAACCAACTAGGCTGCTTTTGGCACTCGCATTAAGTTTGATAATAAATTAGCCAATTTTTGACGCATTTCACGTCGATCCACAATTAAATCGACTGCGCCATGCTCTACCAAAAACTCGGCACGCTGAAAACCTTCTGGCAAAGTTTCGCGCACGGTTTGCTCAATCACACGCGGGCCAGCAAAGCCAATCAGCGCGTTAGGCTCGGCAATGATAATATCGCCCAGCATGGCAAAACTTGCCGAAACGCCGCCCATGGTTGGGTCGGTTAAAATCGAAATATAAGGTAATCCTGCTTGCGAAAGTTTAGTCAGCGCCGCGCTGGTTTTGGCCATTTGCATGAGTGATAACAAGCCTTCTTGCATGCGAGCGCCGCCACTGGCCGAGATGCAAATAAACGGTGTTTTGTTCTTAATGGCAACATCCACGCCGCGCACAAAACGCTCACCAACCACCGAACCCATTGAGCCGCCCATAAACTTAAACTCAAACGCCGCCACCACTACCCCTAAGCCATGAATTTTGCCCTGCATGACGATAAGCGCATCTTTCTCACCGCCGTCCTTTTGCGCCGCCTTCATGCGATCTGCATAGCTTTTGCTATCTTTAAATTTTAGCGGGTCTATTGGCTCTACATTTGCGCCAATTTCAATGCGCTTTTCTGTCGTATCAAGCAGTTGATTTAATCGGTCACGTGCACCAATACGGCTATGGTGGCTGCATTTAGGGCAAACTTCCAAATTGCTTTCTAAATCAGTTCTATATAGCACCGTCATGCACGATTCGCACTTACTCCACAAGCCTTCAGGCAAGTTTTTGCGTTGCTGTGCGGCACCTACTACGCGCTTAATTTTTTGCGGAATTTTATCTAACCAACTCATGTTTTACTCCTTGTGCATGCCGTCATTAATCATCAATCGCACTGCGTAACTCTTGCATTAATGCACTCACATTAGCGATTAAATTATCGTCATTTGATTCTTCAATGGTCGTCACCATACGGCTACCTACCACTACAGCATCGGCAAACGCGGCCACATGTTTTGCGGTTGCGGCATCTTTTACACCAAAACCTACGCCTATGGGCAAGCTGGTTTTAGTACGAATCTCGGCCACGCGGGCTTTTACTTGTTCTACATCTAAATTAGCCGCGCCAGTTACCCCTTTTAGCGACACATAATACAAAAATCCGCTGGCTTGATTCACAATTAAACTAACCCGCGCGGCATCCGATGTTGGCGACAGCAAAAAAATACTGTCCATGCCGTTGGCTTGCAGCGTTGCAATAAAGTCTTTGCATTCTTCGGGCGGGTAATCCACCGTCAGCACGCCGTCCACACCAGCTAGTTTAGCCGCTTTAGTGAATTTATCCTGTCCCATCGCCTCGATTGGGTTGGCATAACCCATCAATATGATGGGTGTTTTGGTGTCGATTTGGCGAAACTCAGCCACCATTTCCAACACATTTTTTAGGCCAACTTTGTATTTTAAAGCACGCTCACTAGCGCGCTGAATCACTGGGCCATCCGCCATTGGGTCAGAAAATGGAATGCCTAATTCAATCATATCAGCACCCGTTTTTACTAACGCATGCAGCACATTCACGGTATGCTTTGGGTGCGGATCGCCCGCTGTAATGTAAGGAATTAATGCCTTTTTATGATTGGCTTTGAGTGATGCAAAAACAGTTTGAATGCGCGACATAGGTTTGAAAAATTATAAATTCGAAGAAAGCTGGAAATTGAAAAGCATGAAGCTAGTCATAAAATGCAAAGTTCTAAGCAAGACGAGGCGTAAACAGAAAATACACGCGCCGCATATGGGGTATATGCAAGCATTTATTTTTTGTGAAACAACACAGTAATGCGACGAAATTTGCATTTTATAGCGTGATGTTGGCTAGCTTGGCGACCGTGTTGATATCTTTATCGCCGCGACCTGAAAGATTAACCAAAATAATCTCATCTTTGCGCATGGTTTTGGCCATTTTTTCGGCATGTGCCAGCGCATGGCTTGATTCTAAGGCGGGGATAATACCTTCGGTGCGGCACAAGCTGTGGAATGCTGCCATGGCTTCGTCATCGGTAATCGCTACATACTCGGCACGTTTAATGTC
>JANOWA010000337.1:0-2745 GCA_031417675.1 Methylotenera sp. | reverse complement strand
GGTTGAGCGATAGCCCATTTTTTCGTCAAATTTTTGTGTGCCAGAAAAATCAAAACCTTCGGCTACATATGCGTCAGCGATATTGACTGTAACCGCATTTACCACGCTGTAAGCCGCAACCATATTAGTGTTTGGGCTACCGTCTGCTAAGTAAATCGGTAGGGGTGCAAATGTAATCGGCTTACCTGTGGTGCCGCCCATCGCAACATTTAGGCTATTGGTGCGCAAAATCTCAAATTTGAGTGTGTCTGCTTCTGTTACCGAGTAAAGCGTGCCGCCATCGGCGTTGGTCAGCTCTATCGCGCCCAACAAAATAATCTCAAGCAAGCGATTGTTGTCATGCTCTGCCGATAAAGCAACGCCAATCGAATTGAGTCGATCGAGCTGATTGAGCAAATTAGATTTGTTGTTACTGGTTTGCATTTTAATTGTTATTAATCATTGACTTAAGTTAATTTTTTGCTTATGTTAAATAAAATTCCATTTTCATACCCACCATATCAATCACATCGCGGTCAACTAGCTCATACGCTTGTGGGCCTGCTTTTTGTCCATTGATTAAAAGCCGTTTTTCGCCTTCTACATGTGAAAGAAAATAGCCATGCGGCCGTTTAGTAATCACCACCACTTGCACGCCAGGCTCGCCAAACGTAGTTAATGCTTTATTCAGCAGCAACTCATGTCCAGAGTTTGATCCTGTTAGCATTTGTAAACGCGCTACTTTTGGGGCACTGCTGATTGACTCTACTGGCATTGACGCCGTTTTTATTACTGGCAGCGGCAGAATATTCTGAGGCGCATTTTCAACTTCTATTTTAATGCCAGCACCTGTTTTAATTTCATCTTGTGCTATAGGCATAGGCGCATGCATCTTGGCTGGCCGCATAACAGCGGTATTTTCAAAACCATGTTGCTGCGCGCTGGTTTTTTGTTGTGCAAGATTTTCAAAGCGTAATTGATATTGGCCAAATTCAATCACGTCATCGTGTTGCAAGACATGTTTTTTTGTCGGCTTGCGGTTCACCAGCGTGCCATTGGTGCTGTTCAGGTCTTCTAAAAATGAATCACCCGCAATCGTCACAATCACTGCATGGTCGCCACTCACCACTAAATTATCAATGTGAATATCATTGCTGGGGCGGCGACCAATGGTGGTGCGCTCTTTATTTAATGAAAACTCACCTAAAGAATTTCCATCGAGTGATATATGTAACTTAGCCATAGTTTACCTTGTTATATCGCACAGACTGTCTCTGCGCTGCTTTACTTTAAATGAATGTATTTATCTAAAAACAAATGTATGCGTGCGGCTTGGTCTTACCTTTTACTTTTAAATAGATTTTTAACCCAACTATTTTTTGCTATAAACGGTTTATTCACTTGTGCGATGATCACCGATATATTGTCAAAACCGCCATTATCGTTGGCTGTATCAACCAGCTTACTGGCCGCAAGCGTCATATCATCATTGGCATCGTGCAATATTTTAGCAATTGTCGTGTCTTTTACCAAATCTGATAAACCATCAGAACAAAGCAAATACACATCGCCGACCAGTACATCAAAATCTTGCAGTTCTAGCTCTACCGTCTCATCAACACCTAGCGCCCTTGTTACTAAATTTTTTTTGGTTGAACTTTCTGCTTGTTCCAGCGAGATTAAACCTGCGTTAATCTGCTCTTGAATCAATGAATGGTCTTCGGTCAGCTGTGTCAGCACTTGGTCGCGTAAACGATACAGCCGCGAATCGCCAATGTGCCCTACCACTAATTGATTACGGGTAAAAATCGCCACCACCAATGTAGTGCCCATACCCGCACATTGCGGCTCATTTTGTGAAATTTGATAAATGGTCGCATTCGTTTTTTTTACCGCATCCAGCATCATCTTTGCCTCGGGCAATCGGCGTGCCGACGATTGCTTATAACGAATCGGATGTTGCATCGCTTCGGTCAGCTCTGCCGCAATCATCAGCACAGCAATTTCACTGGCGACCTCGCCTGCCTTATAACCACCCATGCCATCCGCTAATAACAATAAGCCGATTGAACAATCACTCGCTATCGCATCCTCATTGTGCTCTCTAAGCAAGCCCACATGCGTTTGCCTGACAACGGTTATCGCATTCGATACATTCAATGGTTTAAATCCAAAGTGGTATTAACTAAGCCATTCATCTGCGCGCTATCACTGCCTTCTAAACTCTTGCGGACGTGCCTGCGCTGCAATTTTATCTAACACGCCATTGATGTATTTATGACCATCGACGCCGCCATATAGCTTGGCTAATTCCACGCCCTCGTTAATCGCCACACGATATGGAATGGAGGCATCAAACATCAATTCAAATGACGAAATACGCAAAATTGCATGCTCTATCGGGCTTAATTCTGTAATTTTTCTATCAATAAACACCGCAATTTGTGTATCTAAATCGTCCGTTTTTGTCGTTACGCCATCTAGCAACTGCCTAAAATAAGCTTCATCAGCCTTAATATATTCAGGATCTTCTTTTGCGTCTGAAATGACTTGTTTTAATTCAGAGGCATTAATCATGCCGCGGTAAACCGCTTTTAGTACCAACTCACGCGATTTACGGCGATTTTGGCTGATTTTTGGTTTTTTGACTATTTTAACTTCTGCCGCAACCACTGGCTTAGCATGTCCCGTATCAATCATAATGCGCGTACCAAATTAGCCATTTCAATCGCCACTTGTGCCGCCTCTGCGCCCTTAATATGCATG
>JANOWA010000336.1:0-1524 GCA_031417675.1 Methylotenera sp. | reverse complement strand
AAGTTACTGATTCCATTTTTTAAAAAATCTAGAGATAAGTAATTAGCATTTTCTTCATTTAAAACCTTTAAATCTGCTCCTCCATGATATTTTAGCGCGCGAATCGTTGCCACAATTACCACGGCGTCTGGCTGCAATTTTGCAGATCGGCATTTAATATCGAAAAACTTTTCTGCACCTAAATCGGCACCAAAACCCGCCTCTGTCACCACGAAATCGGCTAATTTAAGCGCAGTTTTTGTCGCGATAACCGAGTTGCAACCATGCGCGATATTGGCAAACGGTCCGCCGTGTACCAGCGCAGGCGTATGTTCTAGCGTTTGCACAATATTGGGCTGAAACGCGTCCTTTAGTAAAGCCGTCATCGCGCCTTGTGCTTGCAAATCGCTCGCCAATATTGGCTCGCCCGCCATATTAACTGCCACTTGAATATTTGAAAGGCGTGTTTTTAAATCGTCTAAGTCCTCGGCTAAGCAAAAAATCGCCATCACTTCCGACGCTACCGTAATATCAAAGCCCGATGTTTTATCGCCATATTGGTGATGCAGCGTAATGTGCCGCAGCGCCCTATCGTTCATGTCTAGGCAAGGCTTCCACGATATGCGATGCACATCTATTTGCAGCGCGTTGCCGTGGTGAATATGGTTATCAATCAGCGCGGCGAGCAAATTATTGGCCGCCGTAATAGCATGAAAATCACCCGTAAAATGCAAATTAATATTTTCCATTGGCACCACTTGCGCAAAGCCGCCACCCGTCGCGCCGCCCTTCATGCCAAACACGGGGCCAAGTGATGGCTCGCGAATGCACACAATCACGTTTTTGCTAGACTTTTCTTCTTGAAAAATATGGTTAAGCGCGTCTGCTAGGCCAATTGTGGTAGTAGTTTTGCCCTCGCCTGCGGGCGTAGGGCTGATGGCGGTGACCAAAATCAATTTGCCATTAGCGTTTTTTTGTAGCTTATTCAAACAGTTAGCGCTTAACTTAGCGACTGTATGGCCATATGGAATCAAATCTTCTGGTGCAATACCTAGCGTTTTTGCAACATCAACAATGGCTTTCAGCCTTGCAGCTTGGGCAATCTCGATGTCGCTTTGCATACGTTATCTGCCTTTAAAAATACTACCTAGTACACCACGAATAATCTGCCGACCAAGCTGAGAACCAATCGCACGCGCAGTCGATTTTGCGGCGCTTTCCAAAATGGTATCAGAGCGACCACTCTTATTGCCCCCAAAAACGCCGCCCCAATTAAAGCCTTTATCTGCTTCTTTTGGCTGTTCTGCTGCTGCTACTTCTGCTGCCCGAGTTTTTAGCACTTCATACGCAGATTCTCTGTCCACTTGCTTCTCATACACGCCCGCAATTAACGATTGTTGCATTACCGCAGCACGCTCGGCATCGTTAATTGACCCAATTCGGCTTTGCGGCGGAATAATAAATGTGCGCTCCACAGGTGTTGGAATGCCTTTTTCATCCAAAAAAGAAACCAGCGCCTCGCCCACACCAAGCTCGGTAATGGCG
>JANOWA010000335.1:0-14288 GCA_031417675.1 Methylotenera sp. | reverse complement strand
CTGATGTTAGTAATGAGCAATAATTTTATGCAGCTATTTTTTGGCTGGGAGGCGGTTGGCGTCGTTTCTTACTTGCTCATTGGTTTTTGGTACACGCGCCCAACGGCGATATATGCCAATTTAAAAGCATTTTTGGTTAATCGCGTGGGCGATTTTGGCTTTTTACTGGGTATTGGTATGGTGCTGGTTTACATCGGCAGTTTAGATTATGCAGCCGTGTTTCAAGCCGCGCCTGCATTAGCGGCCAAGCAAATTACGCTTATTCCCAATGTGCCTTGGTCGCTCATGACAGTGACTTGCATTTTACTGTTTATTGGTGCAATGGGTAAATCGGCGCAAGTGCCGCTGCATGTTTGGCTGCCCGATTCGATGGAAGGCCCAACGCCAATATCCGCACTAATTCATGCCGCGACGATGGTGACAGCGGGTATTTTTATGGTGGCGCGCATGTCGCCATTATTTGAATTATCTGATACCGCGTTATCTTTTGTGATGACGATTGGTGCGATTACTGCGCTGTTTATGGGTTTTCTCGGCATTATTCAAAACGACATCAAGCGCATCGTGGCTTATTCTACCTTGTCGCAATTGGGCTACATGACAGTCGCGCTGGGCGCATCGGCTTACTCGGTCGCGATTTTTCATTTAATGACCCACGCGTTTTTTAAAGCACTATTATTTTTGGCTGCTGGCTCGGTGATTATGGGTATGCATCACGACCAAGACATTCGCCATATGGGCAACTTAAAAAAGTACATGCCTGTGACTTGGATTACGGCATTAATAGGTTCGCTAGCGCTAATAGGCACGCCATTTTTTGCAGGTTTTTACTCAAAAGACAGCATCATTGAGGCCGTTGCGACGACGCACTATGGCGGTGTGAGCAGTTTTGCCTATTTTGCGGTGTTGGCAGGTGTGTTTGTGACAGCATTTTATTCATTTAGATTGTATTTTTTGGTGTTTCACGGCACAGAAAAATGGCGCGAACTTAGCCATGATGCACACGACAATCATGATAGTGAAGAGCATCATGGCTTAAGCCCAACTGACAACCCGCATGAGCAATCTTGGGTGATTAAATTGCCACTTATTTTGCTGGCGATTCCGTCTGTTTTTGTCGGTTATATCGCTATCGAATCCATGCTTTACGGCCACCTATTTAATGGTGTCATTGCGGTAGATGCTGCAAAACATCCTGCCATGACAGAGTTGGCACATCATTACGCCGAGCATTTGCACTCGCCCGCAGGCATGGCTTTGCAAGGCTTTATGTCGTTACCATTTATTTTGGCGGCTCTTGGCGTAATTTTGGCATGGTTTTTCTATACCAAGCGGCCAGATATTCCAACGGCGATTCAACAAAAATTTAGCCTGCTGAATAAAGTGCTAGAAAATAAATATGGCTTTGATGCTTTTAATGAGCGCGTATTTGCAGGTGGTGCGCGTTTTATTGGCAGCAAATTATGGCAAATTGGCGACGTGCAAATTATTGACGGCGCGATTGTAAACGGGACTGCGAGATTAGTTAACCGTATTTCAGGCAAAATACGCCATTTGCAATCTGGCCTTATTTACCATTACGCGTTCGCCATGATCATTGGCGTATTTTTGTTCCTCACCTTTTTTATAAAAATAAATTAAATGCAGCAAAACCATATACTTAGCTACTCAATCTGGCTGCCAATTTTGGCAGGTCTTGCACTATTAATGCTAGGCAATGACAGCAAAGCCAATTTCACGCGCTGGTTGGCGTTAGCTTTTAGCTTGCTAGCATTTGCCGTCACTTTGCCACTATATACGCAGTTTGACTTTGCCAGAGGCGCTTTTCAGTTTGAGGAAATGGCACCATGGATTCCCAGTTTTAACGTTAACTACCACTTGGGTATCGATGGCATTGCCGCGCCACTGATCTTGCTGACCAGTTTTACTACGGTAATCGTGGTGATTACAGCGTGGGAAGTGATCACTAAAAATATTGCGCAATATATGGCGGCATTCTTAATCATGAGCGGCCTGATGATAGGTGTTTTTAGCGCCTTAGATGGCCTGCTATATTATGTATTTTGGGAGGCGATGCTGATTCCCATGTTTTTGGTGATTGGCATTTGGGGCGGCGAAAATCGGGTGTATGCGACGATTAAATTTTTCCTTTATACGCTGCTTGGCTCGTTATTAATGCTGGTTGCGTTTATTTATTTATATCTTCAAACGGGTAGTTTTGAGATTACCGATTACTATCAATTGCCCTTGCCATTAAAAGCACAAGTGTTGATTTTTATGGCGTTTTTTATGGCATTTGCAGTCAAAATCCCCATGTGGCCAGTACACACTTGGTTGCCCGATGCACACGTAGAAGCGCCTACTGGCGGCTCTGTGGTGCTGGCGGCGATTATGCTTAAGCTCGGCGGCTATAGCTTTTTGCGCTTCGCCATGCCCATTGCACCCGATGCTGCACATTACTTATCCAGCTTTATGATTACGCTGTCTTTAATCGCCATTGTGTATATTGCATTTGTCGCGCTTGCACAAAAAGATATGAAAAAACTGATTGCTTACTCCTCAATTTCTCACATGGGTTTTGTGACCCTAGGCTTTTTTATATTTAGTCAATTGGGCTTAGAAGGCGCCATCGTACAAATGATTTCACATGGTTTTATTTCTGCTGCCATGTTCTTGTGCGTGGGCGTGCTGTATGACCGCATGCATAGCCGCCAAATTGCTGATTACGGCGGCGTGGTGAATACCATGCCAGTTTTCGCAGCGTTTGCGGTGCTGTTTGCCATGGCCAATAGTGGGCTGCCAGGCACATCGGGCTTTGTGGGCGAATTTATGGTGATTTTGGCCGCAGTTAAACATAACTTTTGGGTGGGATTTCTGGCCGCAACTACACTAATATTTGGCGCGGCATATAGCTTGTGGATGGTGAAGCGCGTATTTTATGGTGCTATTGCCAACGCACATGTGGCTGATTTAAAAGATATTAACAAGCGTGAGTTTTTAATCTTAGCCATATTGGCAGTAATGGTGATTGGTTTAGGCGTATACCCTAAACTCATCACCGATTTTACACATATTAGCGCTATACAATGGTTGAGCCACATGGCAGTTAGCAAAATTCCAGCGGTGGGTCTGTAAAAAGTTAGGTAAATGTAAGCATGCAAACTATTCAAATCGACCTATTGACTGCGCTGCCAGAGCTAATTGTGCTTGGCATGGCGATGCTTGTTTTACTAGTGGGATTGTTTAGCAAAAGTAACATCGCAATTTACGTGTTGGCGCAATTAACGCTATTGGCAGCGGCTTTTTTCACTGTCGGCACGCATACGCCAGCGGTAGGATATGCGTTTACTGGTATGTTTGTGGATGACACCTTAAGCGATGTGCTCAAACTGATGATTTATTTTGGCACGGTCATGATGTTTGTTTACACACGCCATTATATGCAATTGCGCGGCATGTTTCGCGGTGAATATTATGCCTTGGTGCTATTTGCCGTGTTGGGCATGATGATAATGGTGTCCGGCCAAAGTATGCTCACTATTTATATGGGGCTAGAGCTGCTTTCATTGTGCTTGTATTCGCTGGTTGCGCTGGATCGCGATAATGCAAATGCATCTGAAGCGGCAATGAAGTACTTTGTGCTGGGCGCGCTGGCCTCTGGCATGATGTTGTATGGCATGAGTATGATTTACGGTATGACAGGCAGTCTCAATATTTCAGAGATTGCATCCGCGTTGCAAGGCGCGTTAACCGATGTGCATGGCCCTAAAAATCCTGTGCTGATTTTGGGTTTGGTATTTATTGTGGCGGGTTTGGCGTTTAAATTTGGCGCAGTACCGTTTCAAATGTGGGTACCCGATGTGTATCAAGGCGCGCCAACCGCAATCACGATGCTAATTGGCTCGGTGCCAAAGTTTGCCGCTTTTGCCATTACTATACGCTTGTTAGCGCAAGGCCTGCAGCCACTCACGGGCGAATGGCAGAATATGCTGCTGATTATGGCGGTACTCTCTATCGCCATTGGTAACATCACCGCCATCGCGCAAAGCAACTTAAAGCGCATGTTGGCGTACTCTACTATTTCGCACATTGGCTTTTTGTTATTTGGCTTGATGAGCGGTAATTTAAATGGCTACGCCTCAAGCTTGTTCTATATTACGGCTTATGTGTTGATGACATTGGCGGGTTTTGGCATGATTATATTGCTATCGCGTAAAGGCTTTGAGGCCGAGACTTTAGATGACTTAAAAGGGCTGAATCAACGCAGTAAATTAGCGGCTTTTATGATGCTTATCACCATGTTTAGCATGGCTGGCGTGCCGCCAACAATTGGTTTTTGGGCTAAATTTACTGTGCTACAAGCGGCTTGGCAAGCCGGTTTTGGCTGGGCAGTGGTGTTTGCAGTGCTAATGGCAGTGGTCGGCGCATTTTATTATTTACGCATCGTTAAACTGATGTATTTTGATGCGCCAAAAGACCATGCACCCATTGATGCACCTATTGATATGCAGCTGGTATTAAGCATTAACGCGCTTGCATTGCTAGGGCTTGGCTTATTGCCGCAAACGTTAATGAGCATATGCGGCGCAGCGATTGCGAGAAGCTTGCAATAATTTAAATGACACAATTTTAGTTGAAAAAAAACCAGACATTAAGTCTGGTTTTTTACTATTCACTCACTTAGAAAAACATTCGCCCGTCACCTAAAAGATGCGCATGACAATCTAGGGCTTTGTTTAAACAGTTTTTTACAAAGCCTGCCATTACTTTTTCATCCCAACCATTTACCCAGTCGGCGTGCGCTGAATATCCACCAGGTGTGCTATTTGCATAATTGTCACTAGCTAAACGCCAATTTTTAGTTTGGTTAGCGGTTATCACATTAAAATTAAAGCTAACTGCAATTGCTGGTATAGCGACAGGGTGGCTAGCAGGACATTTATTCGCTGTAGTTAGAGAGAGGTCAGCTTGCGCCATGTGATCTTTGTGATTTGGGCTATCTAGATTAACGCCATCCCAACATTGCGGAAAGGCAATCTGCATCAATAAAAATGTGCCAGTTGAACAATTAGGAATGGTTTGCGACCATGGTGTGCCATTACCAGTACTTGGTGCTACACAGCTATATCTGCCATCAGAGGTAGCAGCATTGCTTGCTTTTGAGTTTCCAGTAATCATCCGTAAGCCTTTTGGCGGCTGGGTAATAAACCGATCTGGAACTGCCCAACTTTTATAATAAAAAATGGCGCTGTCTGGTTTAATTGGCTGGTTGGTAGCGGTGTCAATCATAGACGGAATCCAATAAGCGCTATGATTCATATTGCCACCCGTACAAGTGCTGTTGCCAGTAATGTCTAAATGCGCCAAATCACTTTTTGCATTGGTTGAGGTGTTGCCAAAAAATGTGTGGTGATGCGCAGCACCCGGTTGGTTGGGGTAAACAATCGGGTCATCATTGCTCATATGACTTGCTGTGCAGACGATTCTAAATGCGCCTCTTTCAGCAGTAGATGTTGGCAACTCAGTTGTTGGTTGCGCCCGCAGTTCTGAATACCCAATCGCCTGAGGAATATTTTTACTAATATCGACAGCAGGCATTAGTGCAACCTGCACAATGTTAGCAGCCGTAGGGTTTACTGCAGCCACAATTGGCGTTATTGGTGTACTTTCAACAACTGCTCGGGCACCAGCGGTTGGGGCTGCTTGGGCTAAAGTTTGCTTAGGTGCAGTATCAACAGCGGCAGGTTTTGCAGCGGCGGGACTAGCAGTGGTTGCAGCAGGTGTGTTTGAAAGTTTTACAGGCGCTGGCGCGCCAATTGCTAAGATTTGTGTTTTAGCTGGAATTGACCTCGTAGCAATTGGTCGATTGGCCGCTAAAAAGATAGGCCTAGTTTTTGACTGTAAATTAGCACTCGAGTTATTACTACGTATTGAGCCACTACCAAAAAAATTGGCTATAGAGCTACCTGAGCTAGCAATGCCAGCGCTAACGTTGTTTACAGGCAAATTACAAACATCTTTTGATTGTAATGCGTTGACTATTTCATTGCGCGTTGCTTTAGTAAAGCTAGCCAATGGCGGTCTGTCAGAGTATTGCACCACGCCTCTTGCGTTGCGCCATTTGTAAACTTCGGCCACACTATTGGTGCTAAACAGTACTAAAATTGTCGTCATTACACATGCTTTAACAGTTAGTGCGTTGGATTCGAACATAAAACTCCTTAAAACTTAATCTTGAATTAACAAATACTGAAGTCATTTTATGCTTCATTTTGTATAAGTCAAACAACGGGTTGCAGTAATTATATAAACCTATCCCTTAATAAGTTTTAAACATAAACAAAAAACATTGCTGATATTGCTAGTAAAAACACGCATTTTGTTTTATCTTTAAATATTAAAGTAGTTTTGTTAACCAAATGTTGCAAAAATGTAAAAAGGGTGAAAAATGCGCTTAGATGACGAACGTGAAAGTGATAATGTAGAAGACAGGCGCGGCATGCGTATGCCGGGTGGCAGGGCAGGTGGCATCGGCATCGGGACGATTGCAATTGCTTTGGTTGCCATGTATTTTGGTGTTGATCCATCTATTGTGTTGAATATGGGGCAGGGTTTAAACCAAAATAATGCGCCAGTTGAGGCGCGGCCGATTCCTGCAGATGACCCTAGTGCAAAGTTCGTGGCCAAAGTATTGGGCAGCACAGAAGATACTTGGGGTAAAATTTTTGAAGCCTCTGGACAACAATATCCAGCGCCTAAATTGGTGCTATTTAGCGGCCAAACGCCAACGGCTTGCGGCTCTGGTCAGGCAGCTGCAGGGCCATTTTATTGTCCTGGTGACCAAAAAGTATATATTGATTTGAGCTTTTATGAGGAAATGAAAAATCGCTTTCATGCACCTGGCGATTTTGCGCAAGCTTATGTCATTGCGCACGAGATTGGGCATCACATTCAAAACCTACAAGGCATATCCGATAAAGTACAGCAAGCACGTCAAAGCGCGCGTAGTGAGGCCGAATCAAATGCCTACTCAGTGCGGCTTGAACTACAAGCCGATTGCTATGCAGGCGTGTGGGCGATGCATGCTGATGGCGCAAACCGTATTTTAGAAGCGGGCGATGTGGAAGAGGCGATGGCCGCTGCGGCGGCGATTGGCGACGATGCGCTGCAAAAGCAAGCGCAAGGCTACGTGGTGCCAGATTCGTTTACGCACGGCACCTCGCAACAACGCCAACGCTGGTTTAACCAAGGCCTAGGCACGGGCGATATTAAAAAATGCGACACCTTTAGCGTCGCATCTATTTAAGCATGGCCTTAGATTTAACTGAGCGCCATTTGATTGAACATATGGTCAGCTCAGAGACGATTGCATCAGGCGGCATGCTCACGGTTAAGCGCGATCAAGTACGCTTACCCAATGGCAATACGAGTCAGCGCGAATATGTCATGCACCCAGGCGCAGTGGTGGTTGTGGCGCTACTGCCAAACGGCAATATTATTCTCGAGCAGCAATTTCGTTACCCCTTACATCAAGTATTTATCGAGCTGCCAGCAGGCAAGATTGACGCAGGTGAAGCGCTTTTAATCACTGGTCAACGCGAGTTGCTAGAAGAAACGGGTTACAGCGCAACAGAATGGCATAAGCTCGGCCATCAACACCCGTGCATTGGTTATTCTAACGAAGTGATTCATATGTACTTAGCGCGCGGCTTAACGGCTGGCGCGCATCGGCGTGATGACGACGAGCATTTGCACGTGTTTGAAGCGTCGCTTAGCGATTGTTTTGCCATGATTCAAAACGGTGAAATTACGGATGGAAAAACCATTATTGCGCTGTTTGTGGCAGAAAAATATCTTGCTGAAGCGCAATTAGTCAAAAATGGCTAAGATACTCATTATTGGCTGTGGCGATTTAGGCACAGCCATTGCTACACGCTTATACAATGCTGGCCACGCGGTTATAGGCGTTCGTAAGAGCAGCCAACTTTTACCGCATGGCATGCAAACGATTCAAGCCGACGTCACCCAAGCCAACACGCTTGACGCGCTAGAAAACCTCAAGCCCAATATGCTTATTTACTGCGTCTCTGCTGGTGGCGCTACCGACGCACTCTATCAAGCCGCGTATGTGCAGGGTTTAAAAAACGTACTGGCCACACAAGCCAATAACCATGCGCTTAGACATGTGTTTTTTGTTTCTAGCACGCGCGTCTATGGGCAAGTGACAGATCAATTATTAGATGAAAATATACCCGCAATACCCGCCGACTTTGGCGGAGAACGCTTGTTAGAAGCCGAAAATGTGTTAAACGATTTAAGCTGCACATCAACAAAGTTGCGCCTTTCGGGCATTTATGGCACGGGTCGCTTGTATTTGGCGAATATGGCAAAAGATATGACAAAATGGCCACAGGATAACCACTACAGCAACCGCATTCATCGCGATGACGCAGCCAGTTTTATTGCGTTTTTGGCAGAAAAAGTAATTAATAATCAAGAGGTTGCCGATTGTTATATTGTGACCGATGATATGCCAACGCCGCAATACGAGGTGCTCACTTGGCTGGCAAACCAACAAAAAATGGATATTTCAGCAATTAAACCGCCGCCCGCACTAGGCGGAAAACGCCTTAGCAATAAGTGCTTGCGTGAAACGGGCTTTGCGCTGCGCTACCCTAATTACCAAGCGGGCTATAGAGAGATTTTGCAAAATCTGTAACAATGATTTGATATGTTAAAAATTGTTGTTACTTTTTGTTTTATTTGCGCTACCGTTAGTGCGCATGCGTTTGATTCAAAAGACTTTTCTGCTTGGCTGCAAGATTTTAAAGTGCAAGCAAAAGCAGAAGGAATTTCTGCTAAAACCATCAAAAGCACTTTTAAAAATGCCAAATTTTTGCCGCAAGTGATTGTGCTCGATCGCGCGCAGCCAGAATTTATTTCACCATTTTTAAAGTATATTGATAATCGCATCAATCCCAATAAAATAGCGCTTGGCAGGGCAATGCTGCAACAAAATGAAACCTTGTTAAATCAAGTAGAAGCGCAGTATGGCGTGCCCAAGCAAATTCTCGTGGCATTTTGGGGTTTAGAGACGCATTACGGCGCTAACAAAGGCAATTTTGGTTTGCCATCCAGCCTAATGACGCTGGCGTATGAAGGTCGTCGCGAGGCGTTTTTTCGCGGCCAATTGCTAGATACCATGCGCATTGTCGATGCCGGCCACAACACGGTTGCTGGCATGCGCGGCTCATGGGCGGGCGCGATGGGCAATATGCAATTTATGCCGTCAACCTTACTTAAATACGGCGTGGATGCAGATGATGACGGCCGTATTAACATTTGGACTTCGCTGCCAGATTCGTTTGCATCGGCCGCCAATTACCTCAATAAAGTGGGTTGGCAAAAAGGTGAAATCGCCATGCTAGAAGTAAAATTGCCTGCAGATTTTAACTACAATTTAGCGCAGTTACAAAATCGAAAATCTGCAACTAAATGGGAACAAATCGGCGTTACTGCGATGGATAATCAGCCTTTGCCTGCGCAAGATAACGCGGCGATTTTGTTGCCACAAGGCTGGCAAGGCCCAGCATTTATGGTATTTAGCAATTTTGATGTGATTATGGATTGGAATCGCTCGGTGAATTACGCGCTTTCTGTTGCGCACCTTGCAAATCAATTTACAGCCGATAAGCCCATTATTGCAGGGGCAGATGCCGAAAACGAGGCGCTCAGCTTTAATCAAATGTGGGCTTTACAGGGCAAGTTAAACGAGCTGGGTTTTGATTGCGGTGCGCCAGATGGCTTCCCAGGTTTGGCAACGCAGGCGGCGATTCGGCAATATCAAGCAACCCAAAAACTACCGCAAGATGGCTATGCCAGCGCCAGCTTGTATGAACGCCTTTTTGCGACGAATTAGCGCGATCTAAACCAGCCTGTCAGGCTTATTCTATTGCGTGTTGCGGGCAATACCTCATGCCAAAAGTCAGCTGATAAAAATAATACTAATCGGCCTGCAATTGGCAATATATCAATGTGCTGACTTACATTATTGCTGCTCGCGCCATTCAAATGCAACCGCAGCTCGCCACCTTCATGTGCTTGCCAATCATCGTTTAAATACAATATGCTACTAAGCTGACGCACCGGTGTGAGCGTACTGCCAGTTTGTTTAAACTGATCTAAATGCTTTAAATAAACGCCGCCAATTGGATATACCGCCAAATGCGTTTCTATATCATGCAAATTCATAAATAGGCTTTGATTTAGGGCAACTTTTAATGCCTCAATTTTAGCAAAATAGGTTTGCGTGCTGCTGTTTAGGCTGCCTTCATCTAGCCAATAAATGCTATCGTTGCGAATAGCTGAATGCTGCGCATTAGCATTTTTACCCGTTTTTGCAACCAACATTTCGCCATCAATATAACGTTTCTCAGCCTTATCGGCCAACGCTTGAATAATTTGCGCAGGCAAAAAATCTTCGCAAATGGCATAACCGTTTAAAGTTAAGTCATCGATAATTGCGCTTAGTTGAGTATGGCGTTTTTGCATGGCAGATTTTGCAGTATAACAGGCGAAAGCGATAAACTTGGTTTGCGCCTCAAGCCCGAATGCGCTAAAATTCGCCCTCGTTTCAATAAAGGCGGTTAGCTCAGTTGGTTAGAGCGCTTGGTCGACATCCAAGAGGTCACCAGTTCGAATCTGGTACTGCCTACCAAATTTTAAAAACCAGCATTTGACTTGTTACCATAATGCAAACTTAAGTTGTTTAAGGTAATTGCTGATTTATCTATACTTAAGCCAAAGAAACAATCGCTTCAATTTCTACCAGCACATCACGCGGTAGCTTGGCCACTTGCACGGTAGAGCGCGCGGGCGTATGGCTGCCGAACGCCTCTGCGTAGACTTTATTCATTGCAACAAAATCATCTAAGTTTTTCATAAACACTGTAGTTTTAACAACTTGATTTAAAGAGCTACCTGCAGCTTCAATCACGGCTTTTAAGTTAGCTAAAACTTGTGTAGTTTGCACAGCAATATCGCCATCATTCAGCGTACCATCTGCGCGTAGCGGGATTTGGCCTGATGTGAACAATAAGTCGCCCACAACCATGGCTTGTGAGTATGGGCCGATAGCAGCTGGAGCGTTCGGAGTTTGGATGACTTTCATAGGTTTTACTCTCTTTAAAATTTACTAGAACTCTTTATTATTTCCTCGTCATTCCAGCGGAGGCTGGAATCCAGGCAGATTTCAAATTAACAACTGTTGCAATAAAACATTAAAAACAAAACTGTCACTTTTATGCATTTAACTAACTCACAAAAAACTGTAACTCGACTGGATTCCCGCCTGCGCGGGAATGACGAATTTGTTAAGATTTCTAAGAATCAGAATACTTAAATTGTACGCGTTTTACATTACAAAATAGCTCGTAGGCAATCGTGCCAGCGGCCTTTGCGACATCATTCGCCAGCACTTTATCACCCCATAGCTCAACATTAGCGCCTATTTTTGCACTTGGAATATCAGTTAAATCGACAAACAGCATATCCATGGAAACGCGTCCAATCACGCGCGTCATTATGCCATCTACCGCGGCAGGCGCGCTATTGCTGGCGCTTCTGGGGTAGCCATCGGCATAACCGCACGCAACCACCCCAACAACTGTATCGCGCACTGCGGTAAATATGCTGCCATAGCCAATGGATTCGCCCAAAGTGATTTTGCGAATAGATATAATTTGTGAGTTAAGCTGCATGACGGCGCGTAATTTTGTATCGGCTATAAAGTGTGGGTCTGCGCCATACAGCATGATGCCGGGGCGCGACCAATTGGCGAAAGTTTGCGGCCAGCCTAGAATGGCTGCAGAATTTGCAAGACTAAAATCGGCTGTGTAGGCCTGTGAATTTAAACTTGAAACCGACTTTTTAAAAACCTCAATTTGCTGTGTCGTGTGTTGCGAGTTTAGATTATCGGCATTGGCAAAATGACTCATTAGAACAACTTTTGCCACGTTTGCATGACCATTTAAGCGCGCAAAAGTGTTTGCATACTCGCTGGGCGATAAACCAACGCGGTGCATACCACTATCCATTTTCAGCCATACATGTAATGGTTTTGCAAGCGTTGCCACTAGTAGCATTTCCACTTGCCATTGTGCGTGTATCACCATCCACAAATCATTCGCTACAATTTCGGGTAATTCCGCCGCCTCAAAAAAACCTTCTAGCAACAAAATAGGATTCTTGATGCCCGCTTGACGCAGTTGCAGCGCTTCTTCTAAGCACGCAACAGCAAAGCCATCTGCCTCATCGGTAATTGCTTGCGCACATTGTACGGCGCCGTGTCCGTAAGCATTGGCCTTAATCACCGCTAATGCTTTGCCGCCGTGCAATTGCTTAGCAAGTTGATAGTTATGGCGAAATGCATCTAATCGGATTTGAGCAGTAGCTGGACGAGTCATGATTAGGTTTAAGTAAAAATAGGCTTAATTGTAGCGGCTTAAGCTTAAGTCGTCACTTTGAATCGCAGGTTTTTGGCCAGCCATTAAATCCGCTAGCAATTGGCCTGATCCGCAAGCCATTGTCCACCCTAAAGTTCCGTGGCCTGTATTAAGCCATACGTTGTTAACTATTTTAGATGCCTTGCCAATACTATTTGTTTTGCCTATTATGGGCGTGCCATCAGGCGTCATCGGTCGCAAGCCCGTCCAAAATTGTGATTTTGTCACATCGCCTCCATTGGGAAACAAACCATTCAGCACCATTTCTAGCGTTTCGCGGCGGCGCGGATTTAGGCTTAGATCGAAGCCCGCCAGCTCTGCCATGCCACCCACTCTAATACGATTGTCAAAACGCGTAATCGCGACTTTATAAGTCTCGTCCATCACTGTAGAAATAGGCGCGGCGGCGCTGTTAATGACTGGCACGGTCAGCGAATAGCCTTTCACGGGATACACTGGTATTTGCAAGCCAAAACCTTGCATCAGCGCTCTTGAGTAACTGCCCAGCGCAACCACATACTGATCGGCTTGCAATATTTCCGTGCCTTTATCGGCAGTAATTTCCACACCATTAAGTTTGTTATTTTGCATCACTAAACGCTCAATTTTTACATCTTGTCTAAACTTTACACCTAGCGCTTTCGCTTTCTCTGCCAAATTAGCAGTAAATAACTGGCAATCACCAGTTTCATCATGCCGCAAGCGTAAGCCGCCTAAGAGTTTATCTTTCACTAAGGCTAAGGCGGGTTCAGCGCGCGCGCATCCATCTGGGTCTAAATGTTCAAAGGGAACGCCTAATCTTGATAGCACAGCAATATCTTTGGCCTCGGCATCCAACTGTTTTTGCGTGCGAAACACTTGCAAGGTGCCGCCAGTGCGGCCTTCGTATGCAATGCCCGTATTTTTGCGCAACTCGATAATACAATCTCGGCTATATTCGGCCAGCCGCACCATGCGTTCTTTGTTGGTGTCGTAACGTTTGGCAGTGCAGTTTTGCAGTAACTTTAATGTCCATTGCAATTGCCAAAACGTAAAATCAGCCTTCAAAGCCAGTGGTGCATGGCGCTGAAACAACCATTTAATGGCCTTAAGTGGCACGCCAGGCGCTGCCCAAGGTGCAGAATAGCCAGGAGAAATTTGCCCCGCATTGGCAAAGCTGGTTTCCAAACCCACGGCGGGTTGACGGTCGATGACGGTGACATCAAAACCTTTTTGTGCTAAATAATAGGCACTTGTTACGCCAATTACGCCAGACCCCAGTATTAGTACTTTCATAACAGCCTTTTAATTAAATATTACTATAACTAGTTTATTGAAAATCAAAATACTAATTAACTAAATTGTTTAATTAAACAATAATAATTATCTTATATATACTATTTAATAGTAATATTATCTAAATAATACATAATTTACAGTTTATAAACTTAAAGGTTAAAAAATGCGAATTCGTACCCATGCTGTGCGCGAGCTAGACCGTATTGATATGAAAATTTTAGCCGTGTTGCAAGCCGACGCGCGCATGCCCATTACAGAACTTGCAGAAAAAGTTGGTTTGTCAGTAACGCCTTGCGGTGAGCGTGTCAGAAATCTTGAAAAAGAGGGCGTTATCATGGGCTATCACGCACGTTTGAATCCGCACGCCTTAGGCTTAGGCTTGCTGGTATTTGTTGAGCTTAAGTTATCGACTAAATCTGGCACAATTTTTGGTAAGTTTAAGCAAGAAATTCTAAAATTACCCAGCGTATTAGAGTGCCACTTAGTCTCTGGCGATTTCGATTATTT
>JANOWA010000334.1:0-4248 GCA_031417675.1 Methylotenera sp. | reverse complement strand
AATAATGCAGCAGCAGCTTGGTTATCCAAATGCCCAAGCCTGCTGCCCACACGTTTTTTAAGCGGCCAAGCATACGGGCCGTTTTCCAGCATGGTTAAATCGTGATTACACTCTAGCACCAAGGCATCGCAAGCACTCAGCATTTGCTCGATGTGTGGCGTTGAAGCGCCCGCATCGGTTAACACCCCCAGCTTGTATTGGCCATCTGTAAAGGTAAATTGGGTGGGTTCGCGTGCATCGTGCGGCACGGGGTATGGCGTAATGGCAATATCTTGAATCTGAAAGGTGGTGTGACTATCGATAATTTTGATCGAGATGTCAGCATTTTCTGGGATGTAACGCTCACACATCTTTAAGCTGCCGTGCGATAGCCAAACGGGAATCTGATGCTTTGCTGCAAACTTAAACGCGCCTTTGGCATGGTCGTCATGTTCGTGCGTCACCAAAATACCGTTAATCTGCGCGGCTTCTAAATTAAACCTTTGCAAGCGTTTTACTAACTCGTTTACACCAAAACCGCAATCTAACAATAAGCGCGTGTTTGCTTGTTCTACCACTAAGCAATTGCCTGCGCTGCCGCTGCCTAATGACGCAAAACGCATATTTATTTCAATTGATCATATAGCAAAGCAATAATGCGGTTGCCCGTGCTGCTACGGTTATTTTTGCCATCCGTATCGACTACATTCACACGTGTGGTGCCATTTTCTGCATCTACTAATTGAATACGATATTGTTTTGAAGGATCGGTTTTACCGTCGTCACCTTTCCAAAACTTCAGCTTATCGATAATGGTTTTTTCTTCTTTAGGCTTTGATTTGTTTTCCACTTCAGGATCGTCTTTACCCCAAAATTTCAAGCTCTCAAACAAGCCTTTTTTCTTGGTTGGGCTGTCATCAATATCCACATCGGTATAGCGCACAAAGTAAACGCCTTTTGAACGATCTTTATCTTCGGTCACAAAGCCAATTCTGTCCAGCGCCAAGCCCACACGGCGCCAGCCACGGTCAAACGGATCGTTCAATTTTAACGTCACGCTGCTATCGGCTTCCTTAGTCACTTCTGCGTGTTTTTCACTGACAGGGTTAGCCGCGATTTGTTGCGCTTGTTTTTCGCTAATACCCAGTTTTACCATCAAGCGGCGTAATAATTCTGCGTCTAATTCTGCGGCTAGCTCTTCTTCTGATAGGTTGGTTTTATTAGCATCAGCACGATAACCCGTGTCAATTTTGCCTAACTGCGTTTGGATTTCATTTTTGCCATCATCTGGCGCACTGCTTACCGTGCGATGCGTCATATAAATCTCAGTAAAGCCTTCTTTTTCGCCGCGTTCTAAACGCGTGCGAAATTTACGTCTATCGGCCAAGCCAGATAGTTTATCCAGCCATTTATCAAATTTTTGGCCAATATTCTTTTTATCTTCTGCCGCTTTAATGGCATCGGCTTCAATCCATTCGGTCTCCATCACACCAGTATCGGCGTTTTCTACGCGCACCGCAAAACCTTGGTCAATCCAAAAATCGCGCACGACAGGCCAAATTTTTTCTGGGGGCGCTTTCACCACCAACCAGCGTTGCGCACCGGCTTTTTCCATACGCACGCCTTCAGATGTTGGCAACACTTTTTCTACGCCCGCCTCAATGCCTTCTTGGCCTTGGTTATACGTGTTATAAGTAGTGCTGCCGCCTGGTACGCTATAAGCATCGCTAGAATTGACGCCCGTTAAATCGGGCGGCACCTCTAAGGGTTTGGCGCGGCCTGCACCTTTGTAATCAGAGGTGTTATCAATAAACGGAATCGAATCGCATGCACTTAGGCATACTGTTAGCAAGCTTGCTGCGATGATTTTTAATGTGCTAGCTTGTTTCATATTGGTTTGTTTCATATTGCTACCGCCATAATAGACATAAATTAAGTGACTAAAATAAATTTAAAGATTAATTTCTGCTTGGCGCATCGCTGCGCGTAGCACATCGTGATATTGCGCAGACAAATTAACCATCGGCAAGCGAATGCCCGCCTTAATTTTGCCCATTTGTTGCAATACCCATTTCACTGGAGTCGGGTTGGCCTCAATAAATAGTTTTTGATGCAAAGCAAACAATTTTGCGTTAATTTCACAAGCTTTTTCAACGTTACCAGCCATCGCCGCCACGCACATTTCACGCATTAATTGTGGCGCAACATTGGCAGTAACCGAAATCACGCCTTGGCTGCCAAGCAGCATAAGCGCCATGCCTGTGGCATCGTCGCCACTGTAAATCGCAAAATCTTTAGGGCGGCGTAGCAATAAATCGGTACCGCGCTCTATGCCACCAGTGGCGTCTTTTATGCCGACAATATTGTTAATGGCCGCTAAGCGCAACACGGTGTCGTTATGCATATCGCAACTGGTACGGCTAGGCACGTTGTACAAAATCTGCGCAATATCTACTGCGCTAGCAACGGCTGCAAAGTGCTGATACAAGCCTTCTTGTGACGGTTTATTGTAATAGGGCGTGACCAATAAGCAGGCATCAACCCCTAAACTTTTCGCTTTAGCCGTTAATTCAATCGCCTCGCTGGTCGAATTTGCGCCTGTGCCAGCAATCACTTTAATGCGGCCAGCCACATGCTGAACCGTCGTTTTAATCAGCAAACAATGCTCATCCACATCCACCGTTGGTGATTCGCCCGTGGTGCCGACAATCACAATACCATCGGTACCAGCGGCAATATGCCAGTCAATCAGCGCACGCAACGCAACTAAATCTAAACTGCCATCGTCGAACATTGGGCTAACAATAGCAACTAAAGAACCTTGCAACATAGTCAAACCTGCTTTTATAAGAAACTACATTATTTTAACCGAATCTCACCATTAATGCGAAAACGCGCAGTATTCATGCAGTAAATCGTCCTTATATAATCAAATAGCATAAAAATAGATAAAAATATTCTTTTTAATGCTATTAAAAACTGCGTATATTCTTACTTTTATAGTTAATACCTTAGCGCGATTTAGCCTGAATAATCCTTATATAATTGCGCCGCAAGCTTAAAAAACTCGGCTTGAAACGCGGTATAATAGGCATCTATCTACTAAGCGATATGAATATTGACGACATAATATGATAATAGACTTTCATCAATATATGATGATTTTGCTGGGCACGGTACTGGTTAACAACATTGTGCTGGTTAAAATTTTGGGCTTATGTCCATTTATGGGCGTTTCTAAAAAGTTAGAAGCCTCTATTGGTATGGCCATGGCCACTGCGTTTGTGCTGACGATTGGCTGCATGACCAGCTGGGCGATTACCCATTATTGGCTTGAGCCGAATCACTTAGAATACCTGCGCACACTGTCGTTTATTGTGGTGATTGCAGGCGTGGTGCAATTTACCGAGATTGTGATGGAAAAAAGCTTTCCGCCGCTTTACCAAATGTTGGGCATATTCTTACCGCTGATTACCACCAATTGCGCGGTGCTGGGCATCCCGTTACTGAATGCGCAGCAAAGCCACGGACCAATAGAATCGGGCTTATACGGCTTTGGCGGCGCGGTTGGCTTTAGTTTGGTGTTGATTTTATTTGCCAGCATGCGCGAGCGTTTAGAAGCGGCTGATGTGCCAAAAGTGTTTCAAGGCTCGGCCATTGCGATGATTACCGCGGCGCTAATGAGCCTTGCCTTTATGGGTTTTGCGGGCCTTGATAAATATTAAAATGCCATTTTCGTCGCTATACTGCATTGCTTACAAAAAATGTCCGCTTACATATATCCCATATGCCGCGCAAACATTTTTTGCGCGCGCCTTGTCTAGCTTAGAAACTGTCATTTTCAAAGTTTTTTTAAAAGCTTTTTTAGCAACATGTTAATTGCACTTTACATCATGCTAGGCCTAGCCTTTGTTTTGGGCGCGTTTTTGGGTTACGCTGCACTTAAATTCAAGGTCGAAGGCGACCCACTCATCGCGCGGATCGACGCCATTTTGCCGCAAACGCAATGTGGGCAATGTGGCTACCCTGGCTGCAAGCCTTATGCAACGGCCATTGCGAGCGGCGAGGCTGATATTAATCAATGTCCGCCTGGCGGCGATGCTGGTGCACGCGCTTTGGCCGATTTAATGGGGGTGGAATATAAGCCACTTAACGCTGAAAATGGCGCAGAAAAACCCAAAGCGGTGGCTTTTATTGATGAGGATATCTGCATTGGCTGCACGCTGTGTATTCAAGCCTGTCCTGTAGATGCGATTTTAGGTGCGGCCA
>JANOWA010000333.1:0-6476 GCA_031417675.1 Methylotenera sp. | reverse complement strand
ATTATTAAGTCCACAAGTGGTTGTTTTAATAGCACTATTGTTGCTGTTTGATACCTTTGCGCAGCTGGCATTTAAAATCGCGGTGACGCAATTAGGCGAGTTTCCTACTCAAAATATCAGCGTGATTTGGCATTATTGCTTGCAACTGGCAACTAATCTCTATGTGATTGGTGGCGTGTTAGCGCTCATATTGGCGCTGTTTACATGGCTAGCACTTATTTCAAAGGTCGATTTAAGTTTTGCCCACCCCATGACATCGCTGGCTTATGCGACGATTCCACTTGCGGGTACATTTTTTCTACATGAGCCGCTGCATTGGCCGCAAATGGTTGGGATTGCGTTGATTGTGATTGGCGTGATTGTTATTTCAGACGACGAAACCACACATAAATAAATCTAAGTCACCCAAAGGGCTAAAACTATAGCCTTAACTTAAGCGCCAGAGATAAGGCTTAGCTTATTAAACAGTGGCAGTTTGGCTAAAAGCTTGATTATCGGCGCAGTTAGCCGCTCAATAAGGGTTTGTGCGCAAGCAACATAAGGCGTGTAAAACCCCCAACCAAACGCCATTAGGCTTAAAAATGCACCGCCTACCAGTACGTCGCTACCCCAATGCGCGCCAGCAATTAGCCTTGGTAGTGCGTACAAAATCGTCAGTAGCCACACAAAAAACAAAGCCTTGCCGCGTGCAAAATACAGCAGCATGGCCGTCCAAATAAATAAAACTGATGCATGATCGCCAGGAAAGCATTGCGTTGAGCTATCTTTTAGCGCCCAATCTTGCGCCCAGTTTGGGAATAGCGTGGTGAGGCGCACTGCGCCATCGACTACTAAAGATGGGCTGGCACGTTTATAGTGCAGTAGTTTGAGTGTTTGATCAAAAAGCGCAATACGAATTAACAGCATCAGCAATAGCAAGGCTAAAAACGCATACAAAGCACGCCGCACTTGTGCGCCAGTAAATATGAAATCACTTTTTATAATTGTGACTAGCATGACTAAGCCGATGGCAGCATCTACAGGGCGCATATTGCCAATGGCCCAAATCGTCGCCCAAATAGGGTGGTTGGCTAGCGGTGCATTAAGCAAATGAAATAACCAGCCATCAAACGCATCCCACAACTGGCGTGTAGGCTGCCACAGCCAACTAGCCATTAATAGCAGCGCAATCACATTGCAAATAATCAATTCGCGCCAGCACCAGCGCGCTTGTGAAAGCTGCGAGTTATCGAAGACATTAAGTATCATCAAGAACTTTCAAATGCCGACCTTTTAAATAGGCGACTAAGCCCGGCAGGCTAACAATAATTAAGGTGAGGCCGTATAGCAGAGACATCATCAGCACAGCGGTTTTGTCGGCGCCGATGAGCGAAAATAAACCGACTAGCGCGCCTTCACGCACGCCCCAGCCAGCAACGGAGATTGGAATCACCGTTAAAACAAGCGCAGGCGGCACAATCGCAAAATAGGTCATTAAGCTATATTGCAAACCCAGCGCCCAGCCAGTTGCACAAAATCCCAGCAAGGCCAAAAATGGGATTAACAAAGAGGCCGCTACCAGCAAAACACGCTGTGACGACAGCGCCAGGTGCAGACGCTCGGCAATAATGCAAATCACGGCCAGCTTAGGGAAGCGATTTAACCAGGTGAAATACTGAATAAAAAAGATGCCAAAAAACCCGAGCGCGCCTGTGGATATAATTAGAAAAATAGGGCGATGCACTTGCTTAGGCAACACATCTGGGCTTAATAAATAGGCGAGTAAGGTGAGCGACATAAGCGCGCCAAGGCCAATAAAGCGATCGACCATCACGCCATACAGCGCATCGCGCTTACGAAAACCCAATTTTGCAACATCAAGTACCTTGATAGCATCGCCGCCAATGCTGGTTGGCAGGCCTTGATTAAAAAACATGCCTTTAAAATAACTACGCCAATAAAATGCAAAATTTTGGCCAAAATGTAAATTTTGCATAATCATTTGCCAGCGATAAGCCGATACCGCTGTGCTGCCAAATTGCAGCAGCAGCGCGGCTGCTAAGTAATCTAATCGCGTTTTCTTTAACACTTGCCATACTTGCTCGGCATTAATCGAGCGCAGAATCAGCACGAGAATACCCGCCGTAATCAAGGCACGCAAAACCAATTTTAGCGTGTTAGACATGCTTAATCGCTGCCAACTTCGGCACGTAAGAGGCTAGATTTGCCATGGTAATTGGCGGCTAAACGATAGTAATAAGTGCCCGTTTGTTTGCCGTTTTTAAAAGTGACAATCGTTTTAATATCGCCAATTGGCGTAGCACGCGTTTGCAGATTGTCGTCGCTTAACTCGTCTAATTTTTCGCCCACTAATAACATCGTTTTACCATTTTGAAGTGCGGTCGGAAACCAAAACTCGTACATCAGTGCGCCCACGCCAAACAAATGGCCGCTGGCGGTTGTAAATGCGGGTTTGGCATGTTCGTAAGTGTTAGCTTTATTGCGATAAAACGCCAAACCGCTGGCGATTTTATTTCTATCCATCGCGACTACCAATATCGGCTCATTTCTTTGTTTTTCAAGTGTATTCACAATGCTATTAATCTCTGCGCCAAAGCCTGCGTAGCCCATTAAATGCGTGTTTTGCGGGTACTTGGTGAGTGGAAAACCAAGGCTTAAATAATGCAAACCAGCGCCATAAATCAGCATTAAAATTAGCACGGTGGCAGGCCATGCGCGAGCGCTCCAAGCCAATAGTTTAGGTGAAATTGCATCACTTTTTTGCGAAATGAGTAAGGCCAAAAATGGAATTAAACCAAGCCAGCACGGGCCTGTCCAGTTGAGCTTGCTGGCTCTAATTAAGCTTAAAATGGCAAAAACAGCAACAGGGAACAGTGTTAACCAAGCCAGCACGAAATAGCTACGGTTTAGGTTGTTAGCCGCATCAATGCTGGTTTGCAAGCGTGCGAGTATCATTTTTTTGTACTTAACAACGGCAATAATCGACATCGCGCCAATGGGCGTAATAAAAATTAGCACGTTGCTAATAAAACGTGGCAATGAAAAATGATTGCCGCTAGCTGCGCGGCCTTCGCTTTGAAAAAGCAATGACGCCCATGCGTGCTGCATGTTCCAGATAATCACCGGCGAAAATAAAACGCAGGCGATTAGCAGCGCCATATAAGGCTCTCGCCGCGTCAGCCATTTTCTGGAGTCTTTGTCCACTAGTAAAAATAGCACCATCGCGCCACCCAGCAGGGCGATGGTGTATTTAGAAATCAACCCCAACCCAAGCGCGATACCAACGCCGTACCAGGCTTTTGCGTTACCTTTAACAATCACTTGGTGAAAATAATAAATAGCCGCTGCCCAACAGGCAGTAAGCGGCGCATCAGGACTCATAAACCAGCCAAACGAGAAGTAGGCGGGTAGGGCTGCAAGCAGTACCAGCGACCAGTATGCGCTCGCTTCATTGAGCGTTTCACGCGTGAGTTTAAACACATAGCGTGCGGTGATAAACCAGCATAAAAATGCACCAATGCGCACTGCAAACTCGTTATCGCCTAATACAAAAGTAAACGCTTTGATAATCCATGCCACCATCAGTGGATGATCTAGGTAGCCAATATCCAAGTGCTGCGCGTAGTTCCAGTAATACGCCTCCTCAAATATCAGCTCAGGCGCTGCTAAATAAAATAGCTTAAGCAATGTGAGGTAAATCACTACCGCGATACACCAATACTTCCATTTAGTGTCAATGTTTGTATTAATAAATTGAATGTACTGATAGCCAAAAACGAGCATTGCCGCAGAAAATAGTGCGCAAACACACATAGCAGCAAGCGCAGGCGTTATTGCTACAAGTGACGCCAGCAAGCCGCCCCGCAGCAACACGGTCAGCAATGCGATGAGTGCAAAAGTGAATAATTGTTTTGGCTTAATTTTTAGCGCGATTAAACCAGCAATAGCAGCGCATAAAAAGCTTGCCAAATGTGCCGAAGCAAGAGAGTGCGCTTGTTGATTTAAAACATAAAATAACACAACATCAATTACTGCTACCAATAAGCTTGCTATTAATAGTTGCGAGCGATTTGCATAGTTAAGGAAATCTGCTTTAAATAGACTATTCAGATTCATTATTTAGCTTTTAAATTAGGCGCAGATTGTTTTTTCGTTAAAGCTTCACGCAATTGGCTTAATACGGCTTCTGGCTTAATTACCTGCAAGCACACATTATCGCTGCACGGTGTTTTGCGGTGATTGGCCGCGCTTACGCAGGGCGAGCAGGCTAAGCCTGCATATATCGGCGTGCTGTTACCAAGAGAGCCGTATAACAACGGTGTTTCTGGGCCAAACAGCACAAAGGTGCGCAAATCGGTCACTGATGAAAAATGCCCTGGGCCTGAGTCATTGGTGAGCATGAGCTCTGCCATTTGGTACAGCGCTGGCAATTCTTCTAATTTTTGCTTACCCGCAAAGTTCACGCAGCGCTCATGCGCGACTTGTTTTTTCAGGTTTTCAGCTTGTTCGCGCTCGGCAGGCGCGCCAGTGATCAGCACCAATAAATCGTCGCTTTTCGTCAATAAATCACGCATCACGGTTACAAAATGCTCGGGCATCCAGCGCCGCTGCGGCAACAAATCACTCGCATTCGGGTTGATTAAAACGATTCTATGACGCGCTTCGTTATAACTTGGGAACTCTTCGCGAATGCGGTCACGCATGGCAGTAATCACGCTTTCAACTACTGGTGCGCGTGCCAGCTTAATTTCGCTATCGTCGATAATGGTTTTGGAGTAAGGCCGCTCGGCTTTGCTGGCCAAGGCCGCATTCACCAGCGCGATAAAGTTTTTGGCAATGTGTAAGGTTGGGTTATAGGCCACACGGTGCGTCAGCATAGCACCGCGATACAAACCCTCATTATAAAACGCGTGAAAGCCAACACGCTTGACTGCGCCGCAAAGCCCAGTAAGCAAGGCGCTGTAACGTGAAAAAAGCTCTAAATCAATGACCGTATCGATGTTATTTTTGCGCGTCCACAGCAAAAAACGCAGGCTATCAATGGCAAGATTTACTAAGTTATTTTCGCGAATCGTGAATACATTGGCAACTGGCACGGTATTTAGCAAGCGCAAGCTGGCCGCGTTGCCTTTAAAAATCACAAAAAATAGCTCTGCATTGGCGGCTGTTTGCATTTTGCGCATGGCAGGGTCGACCAAAATTGCGCTGCCCATTTCAGAAAGCTCAATAAACAAAACCTTGCGTGGCGTGAGTGAATTTTGCTTAGAAACGTGGCTAGAAAATAGGCTGGCAAGCTTAACAAATGGCGTCGCCAAGGCGCATAAGGGAACGCCTGCAAAGTAATCCACTTTGCGCATAAGGTCTATATTCATATGGTTTTTTGGCGATTAATGGTTAATACAGCTTATGTGATGCTATCTATGATTGAACACGATTATAACATCAAGCCATCTTAAGCCTCTTAGCTACTTGTTACGTTCAGGCCAAACTTGCTCTAACGCTTTTTCTTTTGCTTCTAAGTCGGTCTTGGCTTTCTCTAGCCTTGCATTCGCGGCTGTTTGATTATCTTGTAGTTGTTTTAAACGTGCTTGCTCATCCGCCACGCGCTTTTCTTGTGCGCTAATCTTTTGCACATTGTCAGCAGCGTCTGATTTTGCTTGGTTGTATTCATCCCGCGCGGCTGAGGCGGCGCGCTGCTCTACGCCAATATCGCGCGCCAATGCAGTGCTAGATATGGCGACGCTTAAGGCAATGAGTAAAAATGGGATAAACTGCTTGAACGATTGCTGAGACATGCTGCGGATTCCTTATAAAAGTTTGAGTCTTGTCGCTATAATTGTAGAGCATTTTTAACCATTAACAATAGATTTTAAGAGTCTTTACATGCAGCCCGATGACCTACAACGCTTACTAAGCACCGCCATGCCCTATGGCAAACACAAAGGTCAGATGATTGCCGATTTGCCTGGCCAATATCTCAATTGGTTTGCGCGCGAAGGCTTTCCAAAAGGCGAAATAGGGCGCTTATTGGCGTTAATGCAAGAGATTGACCATAATGGATTATCTGATTTGCTAACGCCTTTGCGTAAGTAGGTTTTTATAAGCGCAATTACTTAACAATTGGCCGAATGCTGGCAAATCCGCCATCAATCGACCATATTTGCCCAGTTACGCGTGCCGCTTGCTCTGATAACAACCAAGCCATTAAATGTGCCACATCGGGTGCATTGCCTATGCCTGCGATTGGGTATTGGCGTGCCGCCATGTCACGTGTTAAATCGCTACTCAATAAGCTTGCTGCCGCTGGTGTATCCATTAAGCCTGGTGCAACTGCGTTAATACGAATGCCGCCGCTTGCATAAGTGGCCGCTGCACCACGCACTAAGCCTTCTAAACCACCTTTTGCCGCAGCAATTGCCTCGTGATTCGGCGTACCAATTTGTGCGGCGGCTGATGATACCAACACGGCAGAACCC
>JANOWA010000332.1:0-2577 GCA_031417675.1 Methylotenera sp. | reverse complement strand
GATGCAGACCTAAAAGCCATCGCTGATAAATACGGCTTTAACGTGGGTTTGGATGGTAACGAAGAATACGTCTATCTAGCACCCAACCGCGTCAATTTGCAAATGGCGCAAGAACGTTACCCTGATATTGCGTTTTTAGCCACGCGTGAGATTATCTAACTTTTACTTTGATACCGTTCGCCCTGACCATGAGCTTGTCGAATGGTCGAAGGTTAGTTAATTGGCTCATGTTCAGTATGATACCCTCTTATTTCGTCATTCCCGCGCAGGCGGGAATCCATTGAAATCTAAAGTCAAAGTGGATTCCCGCTTTCGCGGGAATGACGGGCTTGGTGAGATTTTCTCAAATAAACCTTGCCCCTGCCAAAGCGGCAAACCCTACAACACCTGCTGCGAGCCAGCACACAATGGCACACCTGCCCTCACTGCCGAAGCGCTCATGCGCTCGCGCTACACGGCTTATGTATTGGGCTTAGAAGCCTATCTACTAAAAACTTGGGCTTTAGCAACGCGCCCTGCCGCGCTTAATTTAAGTGATGACACCGCAATCAAATGGCTTGGCTTGCAAGTAAAACGCGTTGAATACGCGAGTGAATCTTTTAAAAAAGCGACCGCGATTGTAGAGTTTGTTGCACACTATAAAATCAGTGGAAAAGCAGAACGGCTACATGAAATTAGCCAATTTATACGTGTTGATGGCTATTGGTATTATTTGACGGGTGATTTTTGTTAACAATTATTGTTCACAATTAATTGTCTAGTAAACATAAGTTTTAACATTTAATTTATATCGATTTAGCCATACCAGTTGCACTTTCGACTAAGAAAGTTAAGGTCAAACGTAAGGCGATGATTGGTTAAGTTGTTTGGTATTTTCAATGTTTATTAATAAAAGCAGCTATCGCGTCTAATAACTCACCTTGTCCACGCAGTGGCTTGGCCAATTTAACAACCATATCCACGTGGCTATAGCTTGGAAATTGCATTACCTCTACCGAGCCATTATTTTCTTTGATTTTCTTTGCTAAATTAATGGTATTACGCGGTAATACTAGCGTATCTTTATTGCCAACCGCAAGTAAAAATGGTGGATTTTTACCATCGACATAATTAATTGGTTGCGATTTCCAAAGCGTTTCTTCTGCGCCAAATAAAATTTTAAATCGTTCTTCTTGCAAGGGCAAAAAGTCATAAGGCCCAGCTAAACCAATTGCACCTACAAAGTCATTTGGTTTAAGTGATTGCGTAGCCAAATATTCGGGATCTAAAAGTAACATAATAGCGATATGCGCGCCCGCTGAATGCCCGACTAAAAAAACTTGTTTAGAATCACCGCCATACTTTCCAATGTTAAGTTTTACCCATTTCGCCGCAGCGGACGGATCTAGCATAATTTTAGGAAACAGCACTTCTGGGTACAAACGATAATCTGGTACAACTACAATATGCCCTAAACTAACCAACGCTTCGGCGGCAAATTTATAATCTGCACGCTCGCCCGAATCCCAATTACCGCCGTAATAAAAAATGATGACTTTTTTGAGATTTACAACTGAGTTTGGTTGATTTTTGGGCAAATAAATATCAAGCTTTTGGCGTTTTAATTCGCCAAATGGCACATTTGCAATCAGCTGATAATTGGTTTCTGGTACTAGCGCATTCAGCACTTTAATTGGTGAGCAAGCGCAAATCGTTTGGGCGATAATGGCCATCACCAAAATTCCAAAGTGTTTATTGGTTAATTGCATACTCAAAATTATACGTAAAATAACAAGCTTTAGATGCAAACACTATTACTCAAGACAAACTTAAGCCTCAAACGCCTCGCATAATTGGCTAAGCATTTGCCCAAAAATGGGCAACACCTCTTCTTTACCGTGCGGGCTGTCGTCATCGGTGCCTGCAATGACAAAACTAACAGTTAGCTTATCTACATTCTCTCTAAACTCGCTCCAGTGCTCGGCTTCTGCATCACCAATCAGTTTAAACTTGTTAAATCCGCTTTCAATAATATCCATCATCTCGGCATCTGGCAGGCCTGCAAATAAGGTTTTGGCGATAACAATTTGTGCAGATTCTAAATTAGGAGAAATACCTTCTTGTGTCAGTGGCAATGTTAAAAACGCAAATACCAATATGCCAAAACATTGATACACGCTTAACATATCAACGTTATTTTCGCGCTCTTCTGCGGGTTGGCGGCCGGCGGCTTGAATAGCCCTAAAAGTGATAAAGCTGGCCAAATAATGTGCTGACTCTTCTGCATTTAAACTTGCCAAATCAATATTGGGTGCGCCGCCGTCGTGATAGGTTTCGGCCAAGCATATCGCGTGCAATAAATTTAAGCGTTTTGAGTAGTCCATCATCGAATCTCTTCTTTCGTATTTAATAGCAATGTTTAATTCATTCTTCGACCAGCTTAAGGAGCAACGGGTATGTCATATAGCCGTTCGTGGTGAGCCAGTCTAAGCACAATTTAATTAATTTCGGGTAACGCTTCTAGTTGTTCGTGCAACTCCAGCCAGCGCAGCTCGGCTGCTTCAGTATTTTGCATCAATTCGGCTTGTTTTTTAAGCA
>JANOWA010000331.1:0-3517 GCA_031417675.1 Methylotenera sp. | reverse complement strand
GCGAACATTTTGGGCACACTTCTAAATTGCTGTCTAAATCGGTTTTATAGAGCACTGTCATACACGATTCGCATTTGCTCCACAGGCCTTCTGGCACATTTTTCTTTTGTGCAGAGTCGACAACACGCTTAATTTTTTGTGGAATTTTATCTAACCAGCTCATGCTTTACCCCTTATTTAGCTTTATGCATCAATAGCTAAGCGCAACTCTTGCATCAGCTGGCTAATATTGTGCATCAAATTTTCTTCGGTTGAATTCTCTATCGTCACTACCATGCGGCTGCCCACTACAATCGCATCTGCAAATTCGGCCACCCGTTTAGCAGTAGCAGCATCTTTTACGCCAAAGCCAACACCAATTGGCAAGTTAGTTTTACTGCGAATCTCTGCCACACGCGCTTTCACTTGTTCCACATCCATATTAGCTGCGCCTGTTACACCCTTTAACGATACATAATACAAAAATCCGCTAGCTTGCTTCACAATCAAATCCACACGTGCAGCATCTGAGGTTGGAGACAACAAAAAGATACTATCCATATTAGCCGCTTGCAAACCAGCGATAAACTCTTTGCATTCTTCTGGCGGATAATCCACTGTCAGCACGCCATCTACGCCTGCATCATTAGCGGCTAGGGTAAATTTTTCTGCTCCCATTGCTTCGATTGGATTAGCGTAACCCATTAATATAATGGGGGTTTGAGTATCGGTTTGGCGAAATTCTTTTACCATTTGTAGCACTTTGCTTAGGCCAACTTTATGCACCAACGCCCGTTCGCTCGCGCGCTTAATCACTGGCCCATCAGCCATTGGATCAGAAAACGGAATGCCCAATTCAATCATATCTGCGCCATTTTTTACCAGCGTGTGCAAAATGGCTACCGTCTGGTTTGGATGCGGATCACCTGCGGTAATGTAAGGAATTAAGGCTTTTTTGTGTTTGGCTTTAAGGGCAGAGAATACGGTTTGTATGCGTGACATAGGTTTATTTTATAGAGTTATATTTGCTAAACGCGCTACGGTATTGATGTCTTTATCACCACGGCCTGAAAGATTAACCAAAATAATCTCATCTTTACGCATGGTTTTGGCCATTTTCTCTGCATGCGCCAGCGCATGGCTTGATTCTAAGGCGGGGATAATACCTTCGGTGCGGCACAAGCTGTGGAATGCTGCCATGGCTTCGTCATCGGTAATCGCTACATACTCGGCACGTTTAATGTCTTTTAACCAAGCGTGTTCTGGGCCAACGCCTGGGTAATCTAAGCCTGCAGAAACTGAATGTGTTTCGATGATATTGCCATCTGCGTCCTGCATTAAATAGGTACGGTTGCCGTGCAACACACCAACTGGGCTGTTAGCGGTTAATGGTGCGGCGTGCATGCCAGTTTCCAAGCCATGTCCAGCCGCCTCTACACCAATCAGGCGCACGTTTGGCACATCGATATACGGGTAAAAAATACCCATTGCGTTAGAGCCGCCACCGACGCAAGCGACCACCGCGTCAGGTTGACGACCGACCATTTCCTGCATTTGTTGTTTAGCTTCTATCCCAATAATTGCTTGAAAATCGCGCACCATCATTGGATATGGGTGCGGGCCAGCCACAGTACCGATAATATAAAAAGTGTTTTCAATATTGGTCACCCAATCGCGCATGGCCTCATTAAGTGCATCTTTCAGCGTTTTAGAACCACTCGTCACAGGCACCACGGTTGCGCCCAGCAATTTCATGCGAAACACGTTAGGCGCTTGGCGTTTTACGTCCTCGCTACCCATATACACCACGCACTCTAAGCCCAAGCGCGCTGCAATGGTTGCCGTTGCTACACCATGTTGACCTGCGCCCGTTTCGGCAATTACCCGCGGCTTGCCCATGCGTTTGGCCAATAATGCTTGGCCAATGGTGTTGTTGACCTTGTGCGCGCCAGTGTGGTTTAAATCTTCACGTTTTAAGTAAATTTGCGCGCCACCCACTTTATTCGACCAACGCGCTGCATGGTAAATCGGGCTGGGCCGACCAACAAAGTGTTTTAAATCATAGGCGTATTCAGCCAAAAACTCAGGATCATAACGATATTTTTCATACATTAAGCGCAGTTCTTCAAGCGCTTCCACCAAGGTCTCGGCGACAAAAGTACCACCAAATTGACCAAAATGGCCGCGCTCATCAGGCATATCATACACTTGCATCATTAACCCTCCATTTCGCCACGAAATCAAACTTGTACTTCGCTGCCCTCAATTTTGATTGGCTGACGTAATTGTTATCTCAAATATCCTTCTTACTATTAACCGCGTGCATAAATGCAGCTATTTTAGCGCTATCTTTAACACCTTTACTTTGCTCTACACCGCCGCTAACGTCAACCGCGTAAGGCCGCACTTGTTGTATGGCCAGATGAACATTTTCTGGCACTAAACCGCCCGCCAAAATGACGGGTTTTGTCAGATTTTTGGGAATCAATGCCCAATCAAACACTTGCCCTGTGCCGCCAAATGCTGCCTCAGAATAAGTATCAAGTAGTAAGGCTTTTGCGTGCTTAAATTCAGCTTCATATTGTAACAAATTTGTGTCTGCTTTAACGCGAATCGCCTTGTAATAAGGCAACTTTATTTGCGCACAATCGGCGGGTGTTTCATCGCCGTGAAATTGCACAATATCAATGCGCACTTGCGCTAAAACTGTTTCAATTTCGGTTGTTGATGCGTTTACAAATAAGGCAACCACACTGACAAACGGCGGCATAGCCGCGACGATTTGTTGTGCTTGCCAAATGGTGACAAAACGCGGGCTAGGTGTATAAAACACCAAACCAATCGCGTCTGCGCCCGCATTAACGGCACATATTGCATCTTGTGCACTGGTAATACCGCAAATTTTGACTCGAGTTCTATTGTATTGTTCCATCATGTATAAGCCTAACTTAAAGCACGCGTCATGTCAGTTAAATCAGTATTAGCGTGCGTTGTGTGCAAGGTAATTCAAATTTTTGGTCGTATTCAACCCCTACTAAATATAAACCGTTTGGCGAAAACGTGGGCGGCGAAAGTGTGCGATTTTTTTGTTTTAGCAATTCTTTAATAAACAATGGTGCATATTTACCATTGCCCACATAAATTAGCGCGCCCACCATATTACGTACTTGGTGCTGCAAAAAAGCGTTGGCCGAAAAATTAAACACAATATAGTCGCCATGTACCTTAATGGACGCTTTGCTAAGCATTCTAATTGGCGAATTAGCTTGGCACTCGCTAGCGCGAAAGGCACTAAAATCGTGTTCGCCTTGCAAATGCACAATGGCTTCTTGCATCGCCAAAACATTCAGCGATTGATGATACCAACCAGCCTTGTCAGCGCTGATAGCAGGCGCAGTGGCTTGATTCATCAACAAATACTGATAGCTGCGCTGCTTGGCAGAATAACGTGCGTGAAACTCATCGCTCACAAGTTTAGCCCAAATTACGCGCACAGATTTGGGCAAAAAAGCATTCACGCCACGCACCCAAGCCGACT
>JANOWA010000330.1:0-5252 GCA_031417675.1 Methylotenera sp. | reverse complement strand
TTTTGCGAGTAAATCGTACATGCCATAGCTGCTGGCAAAACCTCTTAAATCGAGCAGTTTAAAAAATGAGAATACTAAGAAAAAACCTGCCATAAAATTTGGCATAAACCGGTGTAACGCTAAGCCGCCATTCGCATATTCCACCGCCAAGCAAACTAGCAAAATGTAACCAAACACTAACAAAAGCGGTTTATAGGTGACAAAAAATGCCAAGCGTTCAGATTGGCTATTGTCATTTTGGTCGCTTAACGCGATATTTGCAGAGATAGTTGGTACGTTTATTTCTGCGCCAATCACATAATTACCTATATTTTTTAATACAGCGTTAAGTTCAGAAACGCTAGCCAGCGCGCCAGTCAGCCTGATTAGTTGCGGATCAAGCGAAACCTCCAGCGATTCTGCATACGGTTTTAATGCAATGGCCACTTTATTGGCGCAGTTTTTGCACGTTAAGCCTGATAACTGGTAAGTGATGGTCGTTTTGCTCATTCTTTTTTCATTCACCATGGTTTAGAAACTTTAATTAATTATAGGCTAGAAGCATTAATTAGTCTTGTAAAAACAATGTATTGTGTTGCTGTGTTAGTTTAAAAATGCATAACTTTAATAGCAATAAAAATAATCTATCATCGGGAAGTGATAGGTATTGATGAGCATCATCTATTAAAAATCGCTAAAAAGGGTTTGGAAAGTTGCGCTGCGCGGCACGAGCCTGTCACTTAGTAAGCATTGCGGCGGCGGGCGATGTACCGCGCGATTGGTGTTAAAATTCTTCAGCGCGGCGAACTGTGCTACTGGCAAGGCCGCGTCAGCATTCGCGCGATGACTAAAGCACGCATTGCGCTGCGTGCGATTGTTAGCACTTTATTTGCAGCTATGCTGACAACATTTTTTTTAGACAAACTTTTTTTAGGCAAAGCCATGCGCAAAACTGATATTGCACTTAAGCAGACCATGCAACAAGCCATCGCTGGTTTTAACGCCAGCCAACCAAACAATCAATTAATATAGTCTATTAAAGTAATCAGATATGGTCTCATCCAGCTATCAATCCATCAAACAAGCCAATATCGCCATATTGGGCGGCGGGCTTGCGGGCTTGGCTTTGGCAGCAGAACTTAGCGCGCCCGAGTTTGCACATTTAAGCATTATTGTGATTGAGCCGCGCGATGCCTATATTCGCGATAAAACTTGGAGTTATTGGCGGCCATGTCAGCAAGATGATGTCCCACACGATTTTAGCGAACATGAAAGCGCCAGTTGGCCTGCTTGGCGCGTGCAAGATGCAAGTAATAGCGTCACGATTGAATCAGCCAAAGCTGAAAAGTACGTGTATGCCAGTATCACCAGCGATGCTTTTTACGAGGCCGCTTTGGCTAAAATAGGTGCTTGCAGCCATATTGAGTTATTGCAGAACGAGCGCGTACAAAGCATTCGGACTGAATCAGGCAGGGCGATTGTCACCTTAAAAAGCGCAAAAAATATAGTGGTGAATCAATTTATTTTTGATGCCAGGCCGCTAGAAAAAAGCAGCAAACCGCACCTTTACCAGCATTTTTTAGGCCTTGAGGTAGTGGCCGATACAGCTGTTTTTGACACAAATTGTGTCGATTTAATGGATTTTCAGGCGAGCCATCATGGCGTCCATTTTATGTATGTGCTGCCTTACAGCGCTACGCGCGCTTTAATCGAATCCACTTGGATTTGCGCACACAATGATCACAGCAATCATTTAGACCGTGAAAATCGTGCGGGTTACGCGCAAGAGCTAAACGATTACCTTCAAAAACGTTGGCCAAACGCACAGTTTAAAATCACCTATACCGAATCCGCCAGCCTGCCATTAATTGCCCACAAAGCGCGTAAACAGTGGCTTGGGCAAACCCAGCTTATCCCCATTGGTAGCCTCGCAGGCACGGCGCGCGCGGCCACGGGCTATGCATTTTTAGAAACCTTGCAAGACGCCAAACGCTTGGCCAATTTGATTAAAGCGAATGAGCCGCTGACCAGCTTTAAACGCAATGCTATAGACGCTTGCATGGATGCGCTATTTTTATCTTTTTTGCAAAAATACCCAGCACTTGGGCCGAATATGTTTGTGCAGTTGTTTAGCAATTGCGCGCCTGCCAGCTTAATTCGCTTTTTAACGGGGCAAGCCAACTGGCGAGACCGTTTGCGCGTCATCCGTGCCATGCCGGCAGCGCCAATGTTAAAGCATTTGTTAGGCTTTAATAAATTTTAAGTGATTGATTTTGAATAAAAATAATCATTATTTTTATCACATTCTGTTGTTAACCTTGGCGCTAGCTTGCCATACTTTGCAGCGGTATTTTGGATTTGGTTTACACAGCCAAATCATCTTTTTTTTGGTGATTGCACTCAGCATTGGCTTGTTTCATGGCATGCTTGATATTATTTTGCTACAAAATAAACCATTTCAACAGCGGCATTTTTTGCTAGTTTATGCTGCGCTAGTGCTTGGCGCTTGCTTGCTACTTGCGCTGTTTTCTGCTGCAGCGCTCATTGTTTTACTATTGCTTTCTGTGTGGCATTTTGGTGAACAGCAAGGTGAAATACAAGGTGAGCAGCAAGGTAAGCCAACGTCTCTTCAGCCCATAATCAAGCGTTTTATATTGGGCGCAAACACGCTGTCAGCAGCGTTCTTATTGGGTGGCAGCGATATTGCAGTAATTTTAACGACCGTTTTAAATCAATCTACTTTCTTAAATGGGTTTAATTGGTTGCAAATGACTTGGCAACTTTGGCGCGCGTTAAGCATGTTATGGCTGTTAGCCTTTGCGGCTTATCTATTGTTACTGATTTTTAGGCAGCAATTACAGACTTTTTATGTGGATTTATTCGAAATAGTGGTAGTTTGGCTGGCATTTTTATTGCTACCGCCGCTGCTAGCGTTTAGCTTATATTTTGGCGCGTATCACGCGCTGCGCCATATTCGCGACGTGTTGCCTAACTTACAGGCTTTAAAAACACATGACGCAGTTTTGGGCTTAGTTGTTGCTGCAAGCGCAGGTTTGCTGCTGCTAATCGCCACGCAATACACTAATTGGCTGCAAACTTTTTCGGTGAGCGCGCTGCTGCAAGCCACCATTATATTGCTGATGGCGGTCACCTTGCCGCATACTATTTTAATCAGCTTGTGGCGTAAAAACTTAAGCTAATTATTTAGCATAAGTCCTTGTAATTAAATAAAAAATGCGTACAATGCGCGGCTTAGTCTTAACGTCATTCTATTGTGGAAATTTACACCAATAACCTAGCCAAACCCATTCACACCTATCGCCCGTATTGGGCGAAACGCTTTGGCACGGCCAAAATGTTGCCGATGAGTCGCGCCGAGATGGACGAATTGGGCTGGGATTCTTGCGATATTATTCTGATTACTGGCGATTGCTATATCGATCACCCCAGCTTTGGCATGGCGCTGGTTGGGCGATTGCTTGAGGCGCAGGGGTTTCGCGTTGGCATTATTGCGCAGCCCGATTGGCAAGATGCCAAAGCATTTAAAGCGCTTGGCAAACCCAATTTATATTTTGGCATTACCGCTGGCAATATGGATAGCATGGTGAATCGCTATACCGCAGACCGCAAAATTAGAAGTGATGATGCCTACACGCCAGACGCCGCGCCCAATAAGCGACCAGATAGGGCGGTTTTGGTATACTCGCAACGCTGTCGCGAGGCGTACAGCCAAGTGCCGCTTGTTATCGGCAGTATCGAAGCCAGTTTGCGCCGCATCGCGCATTACGATTACTGGAGTGACAAGGTTCGCCGCAGTATTTTGGTGGATTCTAAAGCCGATATTTTGCTGTATGGCAATGCAGAACGCGCGCTGGTTGAATTGAGCCACCGTATTGCAAAAGGCGAAAAAGTGGCGGATATTCAAGATATTCGCGGCACTGCTTTTTTGCGCAAAGCCATACCCGAAGGCTGGGACGAGATTGAAAGCACCAAATTAGACCGCCCAGGCACGATTGATAAAGCGATTGACCCTTATGAAATGAAGATGGGCAAGGCAGATGCAAGCTGTGCAACAGAGAACCCCTCGCCCGCAGGCGGGAGAGGGGCAGGGGTGAGGGCGGCGATACAACCAATTCCAACAGAAATTCTCGCGTTTGCGCGAGAGTTGCGCGCCGACCAAACAGACGCTGAAAACTATATGTGGCATTTATTACGCGATAGGCGTTTTTTGAATTTAAAATTCCGTCGTCAGCATCCGATTAAGCCTTATATTATTGATTTTTATTGTGATTCTTTAAAATTAGCGGTTGAGCTAGATGGTGGGCAACATGCTGAACATGCACCCTATGATGTGCAACGAACCGAAAAACTAAGCAAGCAAGGGATAGAGGTTATTAGGTTTTGGAATAATGAGTTGCTCGCTAATATTGAAAGTGTGTTAGAGGCGTTGTATCAGAAAGTTACTTCAATACAAGAAGCATCACTTTTGCCGCCAACTTCGCCCTCACCCCTAGCCCCTCTCCCGCTTGCGGGCGAGGGGAACAATGCGCATGTTATTGCCATGCCAGTTTCGCGCAAACCCAAAGCCGACCGCAGCAAGCAGGTGGTGCGTTTGCCCGATTACGAAGAGGTTTCAAAAGACCCAATTTTATACGCTCATGCTTCACGTGTTTTACATTTGGAAGCCAACCCTGGCAATGCGCGTGCCTTAGTGCAAAAACATGGCGACCGCGAAGTGTGGTTGAATCCGCCGCCAATTCCGCTGACGACAAAAGAAATGGATTATGTGTACGATATGCCCTACGCGCGTGCGCCGCATCCAACCTATGGCAAAGCAAAAATCCCCGCGTGGGAGATGATTCGATTTAGTGTGAACATTATGCGTGGCTGCTTTGGCGGTTGTACGTTTTGCAGTATTACCGAGCATGAAGGCCGCATTATTCAAAGCCGCAGCGAGGAATCGATATTGAAAGAAGTCGAAGAAATTCGCGATAAAGTGGATGGCTTTACTGGCGTGATTTCTGACCTTGGCGGCCCAACGGCCAATATGTATCGCATCGCCTGCAAATCTGAAAAAATCGAGCAATCGTGCCGCAAATTAAGCTGCGTTTACCCAGGTATTTGCGAGAATTTAAACACTGACCACAGCGCGCTAATTCAGCTATATCGCAAAGCCCGCGCGATTAAAGGCGTTAAAAAGATTTTAATCGGCAGTGGCTTACGTTATGACTTGGCGGTTAAATCGCCAGAATACGTCAAAGAGTTGGTGCAAC
>JANOWA010000329.1:0-7232 GCA_031417675.1 Methylotenera sp. | reverse complement strand
GAAATACAACGCGGCTCCTGGCGGCGGTGCATTAACAGTATTCGCCCTATAATTCTCACGAATTATTAGCTAATACCTAGTTAGTAACACAATAAACACCCTGCCTCGGCAGGGTGTTTTGCTTTGTGCGCGCTATTGGTTGCGTTAAAAACTCAACCCAACATTTTGAATAAAAAAAACCGTACTGATTAACAGTACGGTTAAACCTACAATCTGTTAGGGGTAGGATTGTAGGGTATTGCTTTATCGGCTTACGCTGACTTTAGTTCACAGGTGCTGCTGTAGGCGGCGTTGATGTTGGCGCAGCGGCAGAAGGCGCTGTGCTATCTAATACTTTTGCCTGCATCGCCGCTTTATAACCCGCAAATTCTTCGGCAGAAATACTGCCATCTTTGTTGGCATCTGTTGCATCAAAATTAGAAGCCAACGCTTTATCTTTTACGGCTTCTTTAAGTGAAATTTTATGGTCACTGTTAACATCTAACTTTTTGTAGTCGGCATCAGCGGGTGTTTCTGTCGCCATCTCTTTGGTTTTGCTATCGGCCATTGCATACGGCACTGAAAGACTTACCAATGAAAGACTGCCAATAAGCAAAATAGCTGCTTTATTAAATGTGCTGGTGTGATTAAATTTCATGATGGGTTAACTCCTAAACAATTTAAAATGATCTTGCCATTAACTATTAGCATTTGTTGTGCCACAATTATTTATTCATATAAAACAATTACTTAGGATTTTATGCAGCGAGTGATGACTAGATTTTTGTCTCAATAGAGAGACAGATAATAGCCAAAAACACTAACTTAATGATTATTAAGCATTTATTTTGTCGCTAAAAGCAGACATTATTCGGCGGGTAGAAAATTGTTAGCGGTATTTTTAAATAAAGCAGGGTCAATATGGTGACGTTCTAATATTTTATAAAACTCGGTGCGATTGCGCCCTGCGATGCGCGCCGATTGCGTGACGTTACCATGCGTGGCTTTAAGTAAATTAATTAAGTATTGCTGTTCAAAGTTTTTGCGTGCCACATCAAAAGTAGTCAAGCTAGCCATATTATTCAGCAAGGCTTTTTGCACCAAGCCCGCACTAATAATAGGGCTGGTAGTCAGCACCACCACTTGTTCGATCACATTTTGTAATTGCCGCACATTGCCTGGCCACGGCGCTGTGAGCAAGGTTTCAAGCGCGTCTGGGGCAAAACCATTTATTTTTTTGCTTTGATTTTTATGATATTTTTGGTTGAGATGATCTAAAAAATGATTAGCCAGCAGCCCAATATCCTCACGCCTTGCAGCCAAGGGCGGGATCTCCAAGCTCACCACATTAATGCGGTAGTACAGGTCTTCTCTAAAGCGGTTGTTTTGCATTTCTTCGATTAAATTTTTGTGCGTAGCGCAAATGACGCGCACGTCGATGGCAATATCAGTGCTAGCCCCCACTGGCCTTATTACGCGCGCTTGCAAGGCGCGCAGCAATTTGGCTTGAACTGCCAACGGCATATCCCCAATTTCATCCAAAAATAAGGTGCCGCCTTCCGCGCTCAACATTAAACCTTGGTGGTCGCGGGTGGCACCCGTAAATGCACCTTTGCTGTGGCCAAATAACTCAGATTCTAATAGGTTTTCTGGTAAGGCTGCGCAGTTAATCGCTACAAATGGGCTTGTATTACGCGGGCTGGCAAGGTGAATGGCTTCTGCGAATAGCTCTTTACCCGCACCGCTTTCGCCTTGAATCAGTACGCTGGCGTCGGAGGCTGCAACTAGCTTGGCTTGGCTTAATAAGCTTTCCATTGGTGCGCTGCAACTAATAATGGCGGCGCGCCAGCTTTCATTTTCGTTTTGGTAGCTGCTATTGGGCGCTGTTTTTAAGGCACTTTCTACTTGGCGCAACAATTCTTTGCTATCAAATGGCTTGGTTAAATAGCCAAATACGCCATGCTGCGTGGCGCTAACGGCTTCTGGAATCGAGCCATGTGCGGTGAGCAAAATAAACGGCACAGTGGCGTCTAGTTGATGAATCGCTTGAAACAACGCAAAGCCATCCATATCGGGCATGCGCAAATCGCTGATGATAAGCGATGCTGGCGTCATGTTAAAAAGTGCCAGTGCTTTGGCCGCACAGTCTGCCGTGATAACCTTATAGTTATTGGCTGTCAGCCGTATTTCTAATAGCTTTAGAATGTCAGCATCGTCATCAACAATCAGAATTGGCTTGTTCATGAAGTGTTATTTTTTCGGCGCTGCTTCAGTTTTAGAAGGTGTTTCAATTTTAGGTGAAGGCTCACGTCCACTCATCGATTTTTCAATATTTTTAAGCTCGTCTAGTTTTTGTTGTGCGGCTTCTAGTTTCAGCTGACTTGCCTCTAACTTTTGTTGCGTCACTTCTAATTTAAGCTGTAAAGCCTCATTTTTTTGTTGTAGTGCCTCATGTTTTTGATCATTTTTAGCGCCTTTATTTGCAACAATTAAGTAATCGAACATGACATGCGCAAAGGCTGATTGTGAGTTAGTCAGCACATTTTCTTGTAGTAATTGTTGCAGCAAGTTTTGCGCTTTGGCCGTATCGGCAAAATTACTACTGGGCAAGCCAAGTATCATCACCAACTTCATGCGGCTCAATAAATCATTTGGATTCAAAGCCAGTGCTTGATTGGTGCTAGCTAGCTCCAGTTTTTGTGCGTCTTGCGGTAAATTTGAGTAACTTTCGGCAAAGCTTAAAAACTCTGTGGCATCCATTGTTTTGGTTGGCACCAGTTTTGCGCCGTTGCCTTGCTTGGGTTCAGCACTTAATTTGGGTTCAGAACGTAATTTCGGCTCTGCGCTTTGCTTAACTGCCGGATTGACACAAGCGGCCATTAGCAGGCTTAAGCAAGCTGTAATAAGTAAGTAATTGATTTTCATCAGTTTAATGGTCAAATTTAATCTTTAATATTGAATGGTAGTTTTAATACAAAATGTGCACCTTGCTGTGAAGGCAACAAGCTAAGTTCACCTTTGAGCGCGACTGCCGCCTCTTTTGCAATAAACAAACCTAAGCCGCTGCCACTAACCAAATGATGATCAGGCTGTTTTCCGCGATAAAAGGGGTCAAATAAGTCCACCTTACTTTGCTCGTTGACGCCTGGGCCAGTATCTATCACCTCAATGCTGATGCTAGTTTTGCTGCTTGTCGCGCGGATGGTAATTTCTCCATTATAAGGCGTAAACTTGACCGCATTCGAGATCAAATTTTCAATTACTGCGTGAAATCTCTCTTGGTCAGATTGTATCGAAATATCGCTAACTAGTTGATGCACAATAATATTTTTTTGAGAAATCGATAACGCATGCGCTTGAATGATTTGTTCTACTTCGACTTTAAGCGTGATTAAGCTTAGATTTAGTGTTGACGCATTAAATTGAAGCTCGGTATAGTTTAGCAAATTCTCAATCATATTTTGTAAGCGCAGACTATTTTCGCGCAAAATACGCATAATCTCAGTCTGTTGCGGATTTAATGTGCCGCCCACACCGTCGTGCATCAGCTCACTCGCTTCTCTAATCGCTGTCAGTGGTGTTTTAAGCTCGTGCGAGGCTTGTTGCAAAAAGCGCTGCTTTTGCTGTTGCAAATCTTTCAACTCAACGCGTAACCAGTTTAGCCTAAACCCGAGCTTGCGCAAATCGCCTGGGCCGTTAATTTCGATTTCTTGTGCATAATTGCCCTTTCCCAGTTGATCAATAGCAGCATCCATGCGACGAATAGGCCGTGCAATCATCCAAGTAATGAAGCCAGCAATTACAATCGCCAATGGAATTAGCGCGAGCGTTTGCCACAGCAATAAGCGCTGCGTTTTAGCCACTTTTGCTTTAAATAAAGCCGATGAATCGTCAATTAACTGGTTGTTTTTATTAATAATTTCAGTTGTCATGCTAGTTAAATCTGCAAACGAATCTGCCATGTGTTGATCAAAAGTCATGCTTGTATCGGCCTGATTAATGGCGTTAAATAAGTGGCTTTCTTGAGCCGAAAACCGTTGCAATTGCGGGCGCTGTGCTTGCGTAATAGGCTGCTGCGATAAGGCTTGCAGCGCACTGACAAAACCATGATGTGCATGCTGATAATTGCTTAAAAATAACTTGTCGTGCAGCACCGAATACTGCCGCGCACTGCGTTCCATCAGCGTCAGATTCTCCATTAGCAGACGGCTGGTACGCGTCGTTTCAACCGCCTGCGAGAGGTTTGATAGACTTTGCTTACTCAGCTTATCAAAGTAAAGATTCGCGCTCACAAAGGCCGCTAGCAATGGCACAATAGCCAGTGCAAAGCCGATCAACAGCAGCTTTAAAAATGAGTTTGGATAAGACATTTGTTAAAAGTCTGGTTTTCTCGCAAAACTTAAGGTGATGAACCAAATATAATAAGTCAATGCGTATAATACGCCTATGACCACACTTTCGCTTATCGTTGCATTTGCAAACAATCAAGTAATCGGCATTAACAATACAATGCCATGGCATCTGCCAGAGGATTTAAAGCGCTTTCGTGCGCTCACCACAGGCCATCATATCATCATGGGACGCAAGACGTATGAATCGCTAGGGCGCTTGTTACCGGGGCGTACCACCATCATCGTCACGCGTAATAAAGATTATAAAATAGAAGGTGCATTAATTGCACATGACCTGCAAGCCGCATTAATGCTATGTGACAGCGATAGTGAGCCTTTTGTGATTGGCGGCGCGGAGATGTATAAAGATGGCTTAAAACATGCCACAAAGCTCTACATTACCGAAGTGCACGCAGAGTTTGCAGGCGATGCGTTTTTTCCTGAAATAGATAGGAGTGAATGGAAGTTGGCTGAAAAAAAAGACCACTCGTCTGTGAATGGCCTTGCTTACAGTGATTTGATTTATGAGAGAAAATAAGCGGTCAATATAAAAAACCTACCATCCGTCATGCCCGCAAAAACGGGAATCCATTTTTAATCCATCGCTTAGATGGATCCCCGCTTTCGCGAGGATGACGGGATAGTTAGTTTTAGGGTTTAATTACCTCGCGCAAAAGTATACATTTGTTTAAAAAGTAAAGATTTGACAATAGGTGTTATTTCTCCACGCAATCCACATAATAAACGGCTTTACCATCCACTATTTCTTTTACTAAACCGTGATTATCAGTTTCAAACCCTGGAAATTTCTCGTTAAATTCACGCGCAAATTTTAGGTAATTAACAATCACTTTATTAAATTTCTCACCTGGGATTAATAGCGGAATACCAGGCGGATAGGGCGTTAGCAGCACAGCGGTGACACGACCTTCCAGCTCGTCAATCGGCACACGGTCCATTTTACGGTGCGCCATTTTGGCGAAGGCATCGGTTGGTTTCATGGCGGGTACCATGTCCGATAAATACATCTCGGTCGTGAGTTTTGCCACATCGTTTGCCTTGTAAACGGTGTGAATTTTGTCGCATAAATCACGCAGGCCTACTTTTTCGTATTGTGGCTGTTTCTGCACAAATTCTGGCAACACTTTCCACAATGGTTGGTTCTTGTCGTAGTCGTCTTTAAATTGCTGCAAAGCGGCTACCATGGTGTTCCAGCGGCCTTTGGTGATGCCAATGGTGAACATAATAAAGAATGAATACAGGCCCGTTTTTTCTACAATCACGCCGTGTTCCGCCAAGTATTTGGTGACGATTGCGGCAGGGATGCCGAATTTATCCGAGAAATTGCCTTTAATATCTAAGCCAGGTGTGATGATGGTGGCTTTGATCGGATCTAGCATATTAAAACCAGGTGCTAAATCGCCAAAATCGTGCCAATCATCATTGGCATGCAGCATCCACGCTTCGCGCGCTTCTAAACCTTCCTCGCTTAAATCGTCTGGCCCCCACACTTTAAACCACCAGTCGGCGCCCCATTCTTCGTCCACTTTACGCATGGCGCGCCTAAAATCAAGCGCTTCCATTAGTGACTCTTCTACCAACGCTGTACCGCCTGGTGCTTCCATCATGGCAGCGGCCACGTCAATGCTGGCGACAATCGAATATTGCGGGCTGGTGCTGGTGTGCATCAAATAGGCTTCGTTGAAAATGTCACGGTCTAGCTTATTATTTTCGGCGTCTTGCACTAAAATTTGACTGGCTTGGCTTAGGCCTGCGAGCAATTTATGTGTCGATTGCGTAGAGAACACCATGCTTTCTTTACAGCGCGGGCGGCCTTCGCCAATGGCGTGATAATCGCCATAAAAATCGTGAAAAGTCGCGTGCGGTAGCCAAGCTTCGTCAAAATGTAGCGTATCAATTTTGCCGTCCAGCATGTCTTTAATTTCTTCCACGTTGTACAACACGCCGTCGTAGGTGGATTGCGTAATGGTCAGCACGCGTGGCTTGGCGGTTTTGTCGAGAATAAACGGGTTGCGGTCAATTTTCTTTTGAATGTTTTCCCACTCAAATTCACTTTTAGGAATTGGCCCGATAATGCCAAAATGGTTGCGTGTCGGCATCAAAAATACCGGAATCGCGCCTGTCATAATAATGGCGTGCAAGATTGATTTATGGCAGTTGCGGTCAACAACAACTACATCGCCTGGGGCAACCGTGCTGTTCCACACCATTTTGTTGGATGTTGACGTGCCGTTAGTCACAAAATACAGATGGTCGCAGTTGTAAATGCGTGCTGCATTACGTTCCGAGGCCGCTACAGGCCCCGTGTGGTCTAGCAATTGGCCAAGTTCTTCCACCGCGTTACATACGTCGGCACGCAGCATGTTCTCACCAAAAAACTGGTGAAACATTTGCCCAACGGGCGATTTTAAAAACGCCACGCCGCCCGAGTGGCCTGGACAATGCCATGAGTACGAGCCATCCGCGGCATACTCAGTCAAGGCTTTAAAGAATGGCGGCGCAAGGCTGTCCAAATAAGTACGCGCTTCTCGTAAAATATAGCGCGCCACAAATTCTGGCGTGTCTTCATACATGTGAATAAAGCCGTTAAGCTCGCGTAAAATCTCGTTAGGAATATGGCGCGAAGTACGCGTTTCACCGTGCAAGAAAATAGGAATTTCTTCATTTCGGTAGCGAATTTCATCGACAAACTTACGCAAATTTTCTAGCGCTTCTTGGTTGCCTTCAATAAACTCATTATCGTCAATCGACAAAATAAACGCCGAAGCGCGGCTTTGTTGCTGCGCGAACGAGGTTAAATCGCCGTAACTGGTCACGCCAAGCACCTCAACGCCCTCGGCT
>JANOWA010000328.1:0-2128 GCA_031417675.1 Methylotenera sp. | reverse complement strand
ATTAAATGCGGTTTTTCTTGGTAAATTAAGGCTTTAAGCGCAGCGGCATCGGTCATATCAATGGTGTATGCGCGATGCGCCACTTGCTGGCCAGGCGCATTTTCATAGCGATCGACCGCGATGACTTCAACCCCAAAGCGTTGTAGCGCGATGATGACTTCTTTACCCAACTCCCCGCTGCCAAGCAGCATCACTTTGGTGGCAGATGGGGATAATGGCGTACCCAATATCATAGAAAAAAGCTCATTGAAATTACTCAGAATTTTTTGAAGCTTAAATGATAACACGGGGCATTTGCCCCGTGCAGTTTGACTGTTAGAATAGACTGCGAAACACCTTAGTTAGTATCAACCGCTGCTGCTGATTGTTTAGTACCAAACTCATAGCTTACACCCACCCAAGCAGCGCGTGGAGCGGCTGGCGAGCGAAATTGCTCATCTTGGCCATTGAAAATATTATTACCCAACACACCAAAAGTGGCGTAATCGTGATCAAACAAGTTGTTCACTTTACCGAATAGCTTCCAGTTATTATTGAAACTATAGTGCGTATCTAAATTAACCACCGCGTAACCTGGTACTTTGCCGTTTACATCTTGATTATTTTCATCACCACGTGCAAATTGGCCAGATGCCATGACGATATTGGTGCCAACATTCCAAGCGGGCGTGACATCGTAAGCCGCACGTACTTTAAATGTATGACGCGCAATACCAGGGATGCGATTGCCTTTGTTGACTTGAATTTGGTCTGCCGCATTTTTACTGCTGTTGGCGGCTGAACCAACCGTAAAATCAGATTCATAAGTCGCATCGACAAAACCATAATTGGCCGCTAATGTTAATGCATCAAACTTACCATTTATGCCGAGCTCTAGGCCTTGGCGATTGGTTTTACCCACGTTTTGAAAGAAGCCAAACGTGCCAGCTGCATTGGTGGCAATAAACTGAATGTCATCATTATTTTGAGTGGTGTAAACGCCAGCGTTCCAGCTAATATTTTTATCTAACTTGCCGCGCACGCCGCCCTCCCACGTTTTAGCAACTACTTTTTTAAGGTCTGGGTCGGCCGCAAATGAGTTAGGTAATTGGCATGGCGTTGCTGGGTCTGCACAGCTTAGCTCGACTGGTGTTGCGGCACGCATGACCTCGTTATAGCCACCATAAAAACCTAAGTTGTTGTTTGGATTATAGTTAAAACCAATTGCTGGGTTAAAGCGGCTGTAACGATGATTGCCGTTTAAATCACCGATAGTGCCAGCAGTGTCACTAAAGCCAGCAAGCTTGATAAGTGCTACGTTGTAACGGCCTGACAACGTCATACTCCATTGATTGGTAAAAGAAAAGTTATCGGTTGCGTATAATCCGTAGTAATCATTTTTGGTGTTTAAACGCACCTTGGCTAGCAATGTCTGCGGATTAACAGTCACCGTTTCATGTCCTTCTACTGTGGCCTGCAAAGAGTCGCTGGTAAAATCGGTTTGGCCAAAATCGGCACTAGCACCTACAGTAAATTGGTTTTTGCGACCAGCCAAATCATTTAGCAAGGTCAATTGAAACGCTCCACCATAGCCATTTTGATCGGTTTCTGTCGATACATTTTGATTGTCAGTATCAAGCGGATCTGCACTGCTAGAGTTACTTGCTGCGTTACTATTAAAGCCGCTGGTGCGGTTTTTGCGGTAATACACATTGCCTGCAATTAATTTATCATCGGTTAAAAAGTGGCTGCCTTTTAAGTTCAGCATTACCATTTTGTTGCCAATAGAATCTGGGTAAGTATAAGCTTTTTTCGGCTCATTCAAGGCCGAAAGTGGCACAGCCTGTGTGCCTTCCATAAAGGTATCGGCCAAGGCGATTGATAAATCTAAATCACTTAACTCATTTTGCCAACCTACCTTGCCAAATATTTGTTTTACATCACTGCTAGAATGCTCGCGCCAGCCATTTTCTTTAAAAATATTGCCTGCAACATAATAATCGAGATTATTTTCTTTATTCTCACCGCCTGCTTCAAACTCAAACGCGCGCCGCGCCCATGAGCCGCCATACACAGTCGCCTTAAAACCAGGGAACTCCGCACCGCTCTTGGTGTGAACTGCCAGTGCGCCGCCTAGTGTATTTAAGCC
>JANOWA010000327.1:0-6038 GCA_031417675.1 Methylotenera sp. | reverse complement strand
CTACAATATTACCCGTTGTTAACCAGCTTTCGTTGCCCTGAAAATCGCCCACAATACCACCCGCCTCTTGCACTAACAAGCCGCCTGCAGCGATATCCCAGCTAGACAAATTAAGCTCAAAAAAACCATCGGTAAAACCTGCGGCAACGTAAGCTAAATCGAGCGCGGCCGAGCCTGGACGACGAATGCCAGCGGTATTTTTAATCATATCTTTTAACATCGCCATGTAGGTGTCTAAATGCGTAAAATCGCGAAACGGAAAACCCGTGCCAACAAGGGCGGTTTGCAATTTGCCGCGATTGGCTACGCGAATGCGTTTATCGTTTAAAAACGCGCCGCGGCCTTTGGTGGCGGTAAATAAATCGTTACGCACTGGGTCGTAAATTACCGCTTGCGTGAGTACGCCTTTTTGCTGCAAAGCAATCGATACACAATAAACGGGAAAGTTGTGTAAAAAATTGGTAGTGCCATCCAGCGGGTCGATAATCCAAATATTTTCAGATTCTGTGTTACTTTTTCCTGATTCTTCACCCAAAAAACCGTGGTCTGGATAGACATATTTGAGCGTATCAATAATGGCTTGCTCGGCCGCGTGGTCAACTTCACTCACAAAATCATTAAAGTTTTTGGCCGTAACGGTGAGCGCATTAACGTCATTAGCGCCTTTGTTAATAATACGGCCTGCCTCACGCGCGGCTTTTACAGCGATGGATAACATTGGATGCATAAGTAAAATCTTAAAGAGCTGTTAAAATAGCATTTTAGCATCTTTAGGCGCTTCTATAAACTCCCTCGCCCGCTGGCGGGAGAGGGTTGGGGTGAGGGAAAGCAATTTAGCAAGCTTATGAATAATCCAATTTTTTTCGATAATATCCGTATTGTGCTGTGCCAAACTTCACACCCTGGCAATATTGGCAGCACCGCGCGCGCCATGAAAACCATGGGCTTTAAGCATTTATATTTAGTTAACCCAGATAAATATCCCAATGCGCAGGCAACCGCTATGGCCGCAGGCGCTGACGACGTGCTTGATAACGCAATTGTGACGCAAACCTTAAGCGAGGCGCTTGTAGGTTGCGGCTTTGCCATTGGCATGAGCGCGCGCAAACGCTATTTAAGCCACGAGACGGTTGATGCGCGCGAAGCATCTGTGCAAGCCAGTAAAATCGCGCCTAGCCAGCCAGTGGCTTTTGTATTTGGCACTGAAATGAGCGGCTTAACCAATGCCGAGTTAGATTGCTGCCAATTGCTGGCGATGATTCCTGCCAACCCAGAATACTCATCGCTTAATCTCGCCATGGCAGTACAATTAATGTGTTATGAGCTACGCATGGTATCGCCAGAAGGCGCATTAAACTTGGCCGCCAGCGAACCACTAGCCACTAACGATGAACTAGAACGCTTCTACGCGCACCTAGAAGAAACCCTGCTGCATATTGGCTACCTTAACCCAAACGCGCCCAAAAAATTATTCGAGCGCATGCGCCGTTTATACAGCCGTGCGCGGTTAGAAAAAGAGGAAGTCAATTTGCTGCGCGGCGTGTTGACACTCACCAAAGAACCGCGCAAACACACAAAATACTAGCACAGTTAAACTAACTTAATTGTTTACCACTTCTAACTTTACGCGCGCCGTGCCTGCGCGACCTATGCCAATTTTTCTGGCTGCAGCTTTACTTAAATCGATAATGCGGCCTTTAACATACGGCCCGCGATCATTCACGCGAACCAGCACAGATAAGCCGTTTCGCAGATTCGTCACTTTTAATTTGGTACCAAACGGCAAACTTTTATGTGCCGCTGTTAAGGCGTTGTTGTTAAATTTTTCGCCGCTAGCGGTGCGCCTATTATTAAATTTAGTGGCATAAAATGAGGCCAAACCGACCATTTTATGCGCAGATTTAACCGCATGTACAGACTGATGACGCGTCTGTTTTGCATGCAAAATCAATGGCATACTTAAAAAAGTAGCCAATATCAACACTGCTATTTTACGCATTTTATTTCTCAACAGTCAGTTACCCTACTAAATTAGTCAACAATTAATTTTTGTGGCATAATGTTCACTTATATTAAAGCAAATTTAACCAGCATGTTTAATCATTTAAAAGAAGATATATCCATCGTGTTCGAGCGCGACCCCGCTGCGCGCACGCATTTTGAGATTCTCACCACTTACCCTGGCGTGCATGCCCTGTTGATGCACCGTTTTTCGCATTGGCTGTGGAAGACGCGATTCTATTGGCTCGGACGCATGTTTTCACATATTGGCCGGTTTTTAACAGGTATTGAAATTCATCCTGGCGCGACCATTGGTCACCGCGTGTTTATAGACCATGGCATGGGTGTGGTGATTGGCGAGACTGCCATTATTGGCGACGATTGCACCTTGTATCATGGCGTAACTTTAGGCGGAACAAGCTGGAATAAAGGCAAACGTCACCCCACGCTGGAGCAAGGCGTGGTGATTGGAGCAGGCGCAAAAGTGCTAGGGCCGATTACGATTGGTAAAAATGCGAAAATCGGCAGCAATGCGGTGGTGGTGAAAGATGTGCCCGAAAACGCGACTGCGGTGGGTATTCCTGCACGAATTTTGGAAGAAGAAAAAGCCAAAGCCGCTGCGCAAATCGCCAAATTTAGCGCTTATGCGCTGGGCGGCGATGACGATGACCCGCTGGCAAAAGCTTTGCAAGGCTTACTAGAACACGTCACCAAGCAAGATGCCGATTTACAAGCGCTTAAAACACAATTGGCGCAAATGGCCGAAGCCGATGGCGATATTGCTGCTGCTTTTGGCGCAACAAAAACATCGGTAAAAAAATCTAAAAAAGGTTAAAGCTATTCATTGAACCTAAGCCAATAATAATTGACTAATTTACTCGGTTATTATAGAATACACGTATTATGAGACTTACCACCAAAGGTCGTTTTGCTGTCACTGCGATGCTAGATTTAGCGCTGAACGAAGATGCTAAACCTGTGACGCTGGCTGGCATTAGTGAGCGTCAAGCGATTTCTCTATCGTATTTAGAGCAGCTATTTTCGCGCTTACGCAGGCAGGGCTTGGTCACCAGCGTGCGCGGGCCAGGTGGCGGTTATCGCTTGGCTAAAGCGCAGGCCGAAATTTCTGTCTCGCACATTATCAGCGCGGTGGACGAGCTGATAGACGCGACTCAATGTGGCGGCAAAGAAGATTGCTTTGATGAAGGCCGTTGCATGACGCATGATTTATGGGCATCGCTTAACAATAAAATTTTAGATTATTTATCGGGCGTAACATTGGCAGAACTGGTTGAAAACAAGCGTCAAAATGACGCAGGTATTGTGAGCAAAATTAATTTTGCACCGCGTAAAGCTTGCAGTACTGAGGCGGCAATTGCTTAATATGAGCGCATATCTCGACCATAACAGCACCACTGCACTCAAGACCGAAGTGCTAGAAGCCATGTTGCCGTTTATGGTGCATCAGCACGGCAATGCCACCAGCCAACACAGCTTTGGTCGCACCGCACGCGCCGCAGTGGAGCATGCACGCGAGCAAGTGGCGGCAGCAGTTGGCGCGTATGCCAACCAAATTGTGTTTACTGCCAGCGGCACAGAGGCCAACAATTTTGCAATGCGCGGCATTTGTAGCCATTTAGAACCCGCACAAATATTGACGAGCAGCATTGAGCATCCGTGCGTGTCGCGCCCTGCGCTAGCCATGCAAACCTGTGGTTATAAAGCGCATAACATTAAAGTGGATTCGAATTGCGACATCAACATGACGCACTTGCAAAAGTTGCTTGCCGCCCCCACCAATTTAGTATCGGTGATGTTGGCTAACAACGAAACTGGCGTGATTCAAGACATTACAGAAATCGCCGAAATGGCGCGCGCGCACAAGGCCTTTATGCATACCGATGCGGTGCAAGCCTTGGGTAAAATCCCAGTGGATTTTTTTGCCTTAAACGTGCATGCCATGACGATTTCTAGCCATAAAATTGGCGGCCCGCTGGGCGCAGGCGCGTTGGTGCTCGATAAACGTATTGATATTCAGCCATTGTTATATGGCGGCGGTCAAGAGCGGGGTTTACGCAGCGGCACCGAAAATGTTGCGGCGATTGTGGGTTTTGGCGCAGCTTGCGAGCTAGCGGTTAGTAATTTAACTGCGTTTGATGTACACGCAGAAAACCTGCGTCAGCATTTAGAAATAGGTTTAGGCAAGTTAAACGCGGTGATTTTTGGGCATCATGGTTTACGTATTCCTAATACTAGCTTTTTTGCCTTTAAAAATTTAGATGGCGAAACCTTGGTTACTGCGCTAGATAAAGCAGGTTTTGCGGTAGCCAGCGGATCGGCCTGCAGCTCAGACAGCGGCGAGCCAAGCCACGTGTTATTGGCGATGGGCGTAGATGAAGACTTAGCAAAAGGCGCCGTACGCGTGAGTTTTGGCATGACAAATACCCTAGACCAAGTGCAGCATTTTTTAAAAGCACTTGAGCACGAAGTGGCAAGATTGCGCAATTTAACGGCAATGGCCGCGTAAATTTAATTTTCGCGCAATAAATTGCGCTCCCACAGTAGGCGCGATTTTAAAATCGCGAATGAACTTAAAGTTATTTTGAGAAAGTAGCAAATGTCAGACAGACAACCGATTTATTTAGATTACTCTGCCACCACGCCAGTTGATCCGCGTGTGGCCGAGGTGATGATTCCGTATTTGTGCGAGCATTATGGCAACCCTGCGTCACGCAGCCATCCATATGGTTGGACAGCGGAAAAAGCCGTCGAAAACGCCCGTGAAGAAGTGGCCAAATTAGTTGGTGCCGATCCGCGCGAAATCGTATGGACATCGGGCGCGACCGAATCGAACAACTTAGCGATTAAAGGCGCGGCCAACTTTTACGCCAGCACCAAAGGCAAGCACATAATCACTATTGCTACCGAGCATAAAGCGGTGATTGACGCGGTGCGCGAGCTTGAGCGCCAAGGCTTTACCGCAACGTATTTAGAGCCAGAACCAAATGGCTTGGTGGATTTAGCCAAGTTTAAAGCGGCGATTCAACCTGATACCGTTTTGGCCAGTGTGATGATGGTGAATAACGAAATTGGTGTGATTCAAGACATCACTGCAATTGGTAATATTTGCCGTGAAGCGGGCGTGATTTTTCACGTAGATGCGGCGCAAGCCACTGGCAAAGTGGTGATTGATTTAGAGAACTTACCAGTCGATTTAATGAGCTTTAGCGCGCATAAAACCTATGGCCCAAAAGGCATTGGTGCGCTATATGTACGCCGTAAACCGCGCATACGTATTGAGGCACAAATGCACGGCGGCGGTCACGAGCGCGGCATGCGTAGCGGCACGCTGGCCACACACCAATGCGTGGGCATGGGCGAAGCGTTTAGATTAGCGCGCTTGGAAATGGCGGCCGAAAACGAGCGCATTCGTATGTTGCGCGACCGCTTACTTGCTGGTTTGCAAGGCATTGAGGAAACTTATGTCAATGGCGATCTTGAACACCGTATTCCACACAATTTGAACATTAGTTTTAACTATGTAGAAGGCGAATCGCTGATTATGGCAGTGAAAGGTATCGCGGTTTCAAGCGGCTCTGCGTGTACATCTGCTAGCCTTGAGCCAAGCTATGTACTGCGTGCTTTAGGCCGCAGCGATGAATTAGCACATAGCTCGATTCGCTTTAGTATTGGCCGATTTACCACCAAAGAAGATGTGGATTACACCATCGACTTAATGAAAAGTAAAATTGAGAAGTTAATAGAATTATCCCCACTTTGGGAAATGTTTAAGGACGGCATCGATATATCCAAAGTCGAATGGGCTGCCCACTAGGAGAGTTAAAATGGCATATTCAGATAAAGTTTTAGATCACTACGAAAACCCGCGTAACGTGGGCAGTTTAGATAAAAATGACCCAAACGTAGGCACGGGCATGGTGGGCGCGCCCGCTTGTGGCGACGTAATGAAGTTAATGATTAAAGTAAACGATAGCGGCATTATTGAAGATGCCAAATTCAAAACCTATGGCTGCGGA
>JANOWA010000326.1:0-5274 GCA_031417675.1 Methylotenera sp. | reverse complement strand
GCCTTCGGCCACGCTAAGCGGCGTGGCGTGTAGCTGCACAGATTGCGTAAAAACCTCTACCCAGCGCACTAAATTGGGGTTGCTGGCCTTAAACCAGCTGTTTAATTGCGCGTTGAGCTCTTCGCCGCGTTGCCAACACTTTTCTAGCATGGGGTCACGCGCGGCTTGGCTTTCTAGCACTGCATTTAAAGCCTTAAGCATACTTTGCAAATCTGCAAAAGCTGCCTCAAACCCTTTTAATGCTAGCGCTTTATTCACGGGCAATCGCGAGCCTTCGTACGCAAAAATTAGCCGAAAATCTTTGCAGGCTTTTTCTAGTTTGGGAATCACCTCACCTAGTGCAACGCAATCCTTAGCGAGTGTGAGATGCGCAGTAAGGCTATCGCGGCAAAGCTCAGTCAGTTGTGAGGTGGAAATGTCTTCGCCAAAAAACAAGCCTGCCACTTCAGGCAATTGATGCGCTTCGTCGAAAATAACCGTATTGGCGCTTGGTAAAAGCTCGGCGACGCCTTCGTCACGTAACATGACATCGGCAAAAAACAGATGATGATTCACCACCACTACATCGGCTGCCAGCGCCTTTTTACGCGCTTCCATCACAAAGCATTCTTTATAAAAACTACAATCTTGACCAAGACAATTATCGCGCGTAGATGTAACATTCAGCCAAATAGTGGCATTTTCTGGCACTTCTGTTAGCTCACTTTTATCGCCCGTTTTGCTATTTTCAGCAAAGTTTTTAATCAAATGTACATATTTTGCATCTTCACGGCTGGCAAAACGGCCACTTTGCGCGGCAGCTTCTAAATGATAATGACACACATAATTAGAGCGACCTTTTAGCATGGCAATGCTAACAGGTACTTTTAACGCGTCGCGCACATTGGGCAAATCGCGGCTAAAAAGTTGATCTTGTAAGTTTTTTGTACCCGTAGAAATAATCACTTTGCCGCCAGAAAGTAGTGCAGGTACTAAATAAGCAAACGTTTTTCCCGTGCCAGTACCGGCCTCGGCGATTAATTGTTTATTATTTTTAATTGTTGCTTCAATCGCTAAAGCCATCTCAAGTTGTTGCGTGCGCTCACTAAAACCTTCGATGGCATCGGCTAGCTGACCGCCTGCTTTAAAAATATGATTTAACTGCGAATTTTCTGACATGCGCAAATTATCCCATGAATAGCTTGCAAGTATTGGAGCGCGCATAAAAAGTATTGCGTTATGCTTTATAAATTGTTAGCCTAACGTTGCTGTAAATGTTTTACTCTGTCATTTTTTAGGGAGGATGTATGGATTTAGGAACAATTATTGGTTTAATTAGCGGGGCTGTTGGCGGAAATGTGGCTGGCGGTTTAATGAAAAACGTAAGCTTAGGCACGGTTGGCAACTCAGTTGTTGGCTTGCTTGGGGGTGGTTTAGGTACTACATTGCTTGGCATGTTGGGCATGGGTGGTGCGGCGGCTGGTGCAGCGGCGGCTACTGGTGGCGGCATGGATATTGGCTCGATTGTAAGCTCGTTAGCTGGCGGTGGTGTTGGCGGTGGCGTTTTATTAGCCATTGTTGGCATGATTAAAAGCGCAATGGCTAAATAATAGGCCTTCAAACTAACCTGCTTCAATTAAATTGAAGCGGGTTTTTTTATACATTCCATCAATTCAATGAATTTTTTTATCTCAATCATCAGCTTATGCTGTCTGTTGCTAGGTCATGTCTGCGTGGCACAAGAGTCGTTAATTGAAAACGCAACTGGCGTTAGGCTTTACAGTGCAGATGACAACACTAGCCAAGCGCAAGCTGACCCCGCTTCTAATAGCTGGCAAGAAAAAGCGCAAGAAGTGCTGATTAACGCGCTAAGTTTAACCGGCATTAAATATAAATACGGCGGTAATAACCCAGCCACAGGCTTTGATTGCAGCGGCTTTGTGCGTTACGTGTTTCATAATGCAGCCAATTTAACTTTGCCGCCCACCGCTCGCGCGATTGCACAAATTGGCAAATCGGTCAAAAAAGATGAATTACAACCTGGTGACTTGGTGTTTTTTAACACCTTAAAAACAGCTTTTTCTCATGTTGGCATTTATTTGGGTGATAACAAATTTATTCACGCACCCAGCACAGGCAAAACCGTGCAAGTCGATAGCATGAAGAATAGCTACTGGGCGAGCCGCTTTGAAGGCGCACAACGCTTAGATGAAGAAGTTGAAAAATCCAATCATGCAGCCGCAGCCAATTAAAAAATAAAAGCAGCAATTGCCGCTTTTAAACTGATTCTTAATACTTATCTATTCATGAAACTTGGCAATTTCACCAGGTTTACGCAGCATTTTATCCACCTCGCCAGAATGTAGCTCTTCCATATAAATCATCTCGCGCGCATATTCTTCTAACATCACCGATTCGCCCTCTACCAGCTTCAACAAAGCTTTGTAAGCATTTAGCGCCAAGGTTTCATGTGCGAGTGATTCACGTAAAATATCGCCAATATCATGATTGTGCGTTTCTAGTAAAGCGCCAATAGAAAGCGATGGATGACCACCCAAATGCGTAATTAACTCACCTGCTTTATCGGCATGTGCTAACGATTCGGTTGCCTGACCGCGCAGCCAAGAAATAATCGGAATACGGTTATAGCCAAATACCATCAGCGCATAGTGGGTATAGCGCACCACGCCTGCAAGTTCTAACTCTAAAATAGTGTTTAAGGCTTTGGTTACTGGGGTATTTACACCGTGGTCATCACTCATTTTTTGCTCCTAGCTTGTTAACAGAAGCAAAGTGTATAACAAATAAAATAAGCTTGCAGAATTGCGAATAGTTCGTATTTTAAATCTCAAGTAGATTAATGTTAAGCTACTTGCTCGTGTGCTTTAAAGCAAGGTAGTTAGCGCGTCTGCCGCGTATAAAATGTAGCGGAAACAATAGAACCAAGCCGCAGCCTATCACCCAATGCACCCACAATGCGGCATCACGTGTTACATCGCCATAATACAAAAATAAGCCAGAAACTAATAGCAACGCCATCACAGCCACCATTAAGCCACCAGAGATTCTGTTACGCTTATTTTTCCAGCCCGCTTTAATGTGGGTTGGCATCACCGCGCCAAACAACAACACAAAAAAATACGCGGCAAACCCATGCACAACTAAAATACTATGATTTTCTACCGCTAAGGCTTTCATTTCAAACTCGTGCGCTAGCAAATACAAAACGCCAGAAATCGCACAGATAATAAAAATTAAATGGGTAGAAATTGATTGCCAGAGTGGCAAATGCGCAACGCGACTACGTTTTTTATAAAGCATATTCTGTTTTTATTTGATTGGTTTTAAAACTAAATCATACAGGGTCATCACGCGTTTTACACCATCGGCCAGATGCTTGCTTGATAATGTTGCACCCGAAATATTATCAATGCCATTATTTAGCTTAAGTGATGAAGCGGCATTTTTACCCACAAATTGCTGACGCCATGTTGCCTCGCGCACTTGGTAGCCATAAGTTTCACGATAGTCCATAATATCGACCATACGCACTGTACCATTATGAGAAAGCCTATCGCCCTCAGAAATGTTACCAAAACCATCATCAACCGCTTCATGTGGAAAAGCATTTTTAATATGAATATCTTGCGTTAATAAATAGCCGCTAATTTGCAGTCTATCGGTAATGCCATATTCAAGTTCTGTTTCTAAATCATTTGCTAAATAGCTGCCCATCCCTTTATCCCAGCGACTGGCAATCAGCTGCTGAAACTCCATGCCGCCTTTTGGAAGTACCTCTGACGTATAGGCTAAGTTAAATAAATGCTCATCTGCTAGTGAGTTAGCAGAAAAAGTTAACCATATAAAAACAATCATTATGGAACGAATATACAACACTAACCTTTAATATAGAATTAGATCATCAAAATAGTAATGATAATCATTCTTATTTGTAAAGTCAATGTATGATCAAGGATTTTCTGGTGTTTGAAAGTTCAATATGATTAATTTTGCGTGTTGCCTAAATTATTGATCACTATGCCCTAGGTTGCGCTCAGGCGCGATTACATCACGAATGAGCTGCTTTAGCTCTTTAGATTCTGGAAAGCGGCCTGCGTCTTTGCGATTAAAAATCACCGTACCATTTAGCCGCACCTCAAAAATTCCGCCTGTGCCAGGCTGTAAACTGACGGATGTTAGTTCTTGCTCAAACGTCGTTAATAGCTCTTGCGCCAGCCACGCCGCACGCAGTAACCATCGGCATTGCGTACAATATTGAATCTCTACTTGATACAGCGTTTGATGTGGCATCCTGATTAACCTTAAAAAAAATAACACGCACACTATTAAAATAGCTTGAAATAGCGCAAAATGAACCTATTATCTTATTGTAAGCTCTGACGTTGGCTATTGTTTAAATTAAGCGTTGTCATTCATTATTTTGTTGAAAAGGGTTTGCATGCGCAAGACTGTTGAAAAATTTGGTTTAATTGGTTCTGGTGTCTTGGTTGGCGTACTCATCAGCCTTAACTTTTCGGTTTTGGCTGAAAAAGTTGCATCACCACAACTGCCAATTGATGACCTGCGTATGTTTGCAGAAGTGTTTAGCAAAGTCAAAAGTGATTATGTAGAGCCTGTAGAAGACAAAAAGCTGATTAACGAGGCCTTAACAGGCATGCTTGCTGGCTTAGACCCACATTCTACTTTTATGGACGCCGACGCGTTTAAAGACTTGCAAGCAGGCACGCAAGGTGAATTTGGCGGCTTAGGTATTGAAGTGGCGATGGAAGAAGGCTTAGTTAAAGTGGTAACGCCAATTGAAGATAGCCCAGCATTTAAAGCGGGCTTAAAAAGTGGCGACCTGATTACTAAGCTTGACGATACGCAAGTGCGCGGCTTAGCGCTAAATGATGCGGTTAAAAAAATGCGCGGTAAGCCAGATACGCCGTTTGTGTTGACAGTGCTGCGCAAAAATGAGCCTAAGCCACTTACGTTTACACTAGTGCGCGCCATCATTAAAACGCAAAGTGTTAAAAATAAATACATTGAGCCAGGTTACGGCTATGTGCGCATTACGCAGTTTCAAGAACACACAGGCGAAGACTTGGCCAAAGCTTTAAAATCGCTGCACGATCAAAACAAAGGTGCATTTAAAGGCTTAGTGCTCGATTTACGTAACAACCCAGGCGGCTTGCTAGATGCGGCTGTTGGCGTATCGGCAGCGTTTTTGCCTAAAGATGATTTAGTGGTTTACACCGAAGGCCGTGTAGCCGACTCTAAAATGCACTTAACCGC
>JANOWA010000325.1:0-3642 GCA_031417675.1 Methylotenera sp. | reverse complement strand
CGTTGCATGGTGGCAAAAAATGGCACCTTATTTGTTTTTAATGGGTTTGGCATTGCTGGTGCTGGTGCTTATTCCGCACGTGGGGCGCAATGTAAACGGTAGCCAGCGCTGGCTTTCTTTATTTGTCATTAACTTGCAACCCTCTGAATTAATGAAACTTTTTTCTGCCATGTATGTGGCTGATTACGCTGTGCGCAAAGCGCCACAAATGGATAGCATCGTCAAAGGCTTTTTGCCGATGGTGGCGGTGATGGTGTTTGTGGGCTTTTTGCTATTGCGCGAACCTGATTTTGGGGCATTTGCGGTCATCGCGGCGATTTCTATCTCTATTTTATGGCTGGGCGGTATTAATGCCAAAATTTTTGCAGCATTACTGGCCTTGTTGCCTGTGGCTATTTTTGTGTTGATTAAAAGCTCGCCATACCGCATGCAGCGGGTGATTGGTTTTATGGATCCGTGGGCAGATCCATTCGGCAAAGGTTATCAGCTTTCGCACGCGCTCATTGCATTTGGTCGCGGCGAATGGTTTGGCGTGGGTTTGGGTGCAAGTGTAGAAAAATTACTGTACCTGCCAGAAGCGCATACTGACTTTTTACTCGCTGTAATCGCCGAAGAGTTAGGTTTTGTTGGCGTGCTTACGGTGCTGGGGTTATTTGTATGGATTGTAATTCGCGCATTTGGTATTGGCAAAGAAGCGGTCGCGAATGAGCGTTATTTTGCCGCCTTGTTAGCGCAAGGTTTGGGCGTGTGGATGGGTGTGCAAGGCATTATCAACATTGGCGTGAACATGGGTGTGTTGCCAACTAAAGGTTTAACGTTGCCGCTACTATCGTTTGGCGGTAGCGGAATTTTGGCCAATTGCATCGCAATGGCGGTGCTTCTTAGAATTGATTTTGAGAATAGAAGATTGCAGAAAGGCCTGCCAGTATGATTTTCTCTGCGCCTATTACACAATTTGGCTCGGGAACCTTAATGGTGATGGCGGGCGGCACGGGCGGGCACGTATATCCTGCTATTGCGGTGGCAGACTATATGAAAGAGCATGGCTGGAACATCGTGTGGCTAGCGACTGAAGGCGGCATGGAAAATCGCTTAATTGAAGGCAAAGATTACAAAAAAGCCATGATGACGATGCGTGGCGTGCGCGGCAATGGCTTACTGGGATGGGTGTTATTGCCAGTTAAATTAGCCACTGCGTTTAAGCAAAGCTTTACCGCGATTCGGTTACACCAGCCAAATGTGGTGCTGGGTATGCGTGGCTTTGCCGCTTTTCCTGGGGGTTTAATGGCGAAATGCTTAGGCAAACCCTTGGTGATTCATGAGCAAAATTCGATTGCGGGCTTAACCAATAAAACCTTGAGTTTGATTGCAAACCGCGTATTGGCAGCGTTTCCATCTGCATTTGGCAATAAAGCCGCCTTAGTTGGTAACCCTGTGCGTGCAAATATCACGCAATTAGCCCCGCCACAACAGCGTTATGGTGCAAGAGTTGGCAAGCTCAATTTGCTGGTGGTTGGCGGCAGCTTGGGTGCGCAAGCCTTAAACGAAGTGCTGCCAAAAGCGTTGGCTGGATTACCAAAGGAAACATTTGATGTCGTCCATCAAGCGGGTGAAAAGCATATTGCTGCTTTGCAGGCCAATTACAAAGCAGCGGGTGTAGTAGCGGATGCTAGGGCGTTTATTAACAATATGGCCGAGATGTATGCGTGGGCGGATGTGGTGATTTGTCGTGCAGGCGCGCTCACCGTGGCAGAGCTAGCCTGCGTAGGCGTGGCCAGCATACTCGTGCCGTTTCCGTACGCGGTAGATGATCACCAAACCACTAACGCTAAATATTTAAGTGATGCTGGCGCGGCGCAATTGATTCAGCAAGCTGAATTTAGCGTGCAAAAAGCCACTGAAATGTTGCGCAGTTTAACGCGCGATATTTGTTTAGAAATGGCGATTAAGGCCAAGCAACTCGCCAAACCAGAGGCGACGGCAACGGTGGCAAAAATTTGTATGGAGATTGCATCTTGAAGCATAAGGTTAAAAATATCCATTTTATTGGCATTGGTGGCGCGGGCATGAGCGGTATTGCCGAGGTATTGATTAACCTGGATTTTAAGGTGTCTGGTTCTGATTTGGCCAGCAACTCAGTCACGCAACGCCTGAAAAAATTTGGGGCCACTATCTATCAAGGCCACGCCACAGAAAATATCAATATTGCCGATGTGGTGGTGGTATCAAGTGCGGTGAATGAGCAAAATCCTGAAATTATCGCTGCCCGCGCAAAAAACATTCCTGTCGTACCGCGCGCTTTAATGTTGGCTGAACTCATGCGTTTTCGCCAGGGCATTGCGGTTGCTGGCACGCATGGCAAGACGACGACGACGAGCCTCATCGCCAGCATTTTGGCCGAAGCGGGCATGGACCCCACCTTTGTGATTGGCGGTAAGTTAGAAGCGGCCAGCGCCAATGCACGACTGGGTACGGGCGAATATATTGTCGCCGAGGCCGATGAATCAGATGCGTCATTTTTGCATTTAACGCCCGTCATGGCGGTAGTGACCAATATCGACCAAGACCATATGGACACTTATGAGCATAGTTTTGATAAGTTAAAAAGCGCGTTCGTAGAATTTTTGCAGCAATTGCCGTTTTGGGGCATGGCGGTGGTGTGTGTGGATGACGCGAACATTCGCGAGATTTTACCGCGTGTGACCAAGCCTGTAATGACCTACGGCTTTAGTGAAGAAGCGCGCATTCGCGCTAGAAACGTGCGCGCTGATAACGGAAAAATGCACTTTACGGTAGATAGAATTAATGGCAAAACCACCACTTTTGATGTGACTTTGAATTTGCCAGGCAATCATTATGTGTTGAATGCGCTGGCCGCAATTGCCATCGCCAGCGAGCTAAATGTGGCGGATCAACACATTATTAAAGCCTTGGCCGAATTTAAAGGTGTGGGCAGACGCTTTGAGCGATATGGCGAAGTCGCTACTAAAAATGGCGGTACGTTTACGCTAATTGATGACTATGGACATCACCCTGTTGAGATGCAAGCGGTGATTGCGGCTGCGCGCAATGCCTTCCCTAATCGTAAGCTGGTACTAGCTTTTCAACCACATCGCTATACACGCACGCGCGATTGCTTTGAGGATTTTGTACGCGTACTTTCTACGACAGACGCGGTGTTGTTAACCGAAGTGTATTCCGCTGGCGAAGCGCCGATTGTAGCGGCCGATACGCGTAGTTTGATTCGCGCAGTGCGTGTGGCGGGCAAGGTAGAGCCGCTATTTGTGGAAACGACTGATGAATTACCCGAAGCGATTATGAATATGGCACAAGCCGATGATGTGGTGATTGTAATGGGCGCAGGCTCTATCGGCCAAGTGGCGGCGAGAACAAAAGAGCTGGCAGAAGGTGAGAAAAGCGCATGACAACTGAAACGCAATCACAGTTACTTAAAAACGAGCCGCTAGCACGCTATACCAGCTGGCGCGTGGGTGGTTTGGCTGATCGCGTATTTGTTGCCGAAAACTTGACTGAATTACAAACGTTTATGCAAAGCTTAGATCGTGCAGAACCTATTGAATTTATTGGTTTGGGCAGCAACTTGCTAGTGCGCGATGGTGGTGTGCGCGGCACGGTGATTGT
>JANOWA010000324.1:0-3213 GCA_031417675.1 Methylotenera sp. | reverse complement strand
GAAAAACGGGCTTATATCGCATTAGCAGAAAAACAATCTGCCGCCAAACAGCAAGTAGAGATTCCACTAAAAACCAAGCGCTTGTCTATTGATTTTGGTTCAATCCTTTTACAGCGTGTTAAATGGATTGCACAATTAGTTAAAACTACGCTGGTTGTTGGGTTTATATTGGCTTTGTTGCTAATCGGCATTTTGCATTTCATTAACATTAGCCCATTAATTGCACCGATTGAAAAGTTGGCAACTGAAAGCATTGGCAAGCCAGTGCACATCGAGCAAGTGCGCGCATCGCTTTGGCCGCAGCCGCATCTTGTGCTTGGCAACGTGGGTATTGGCGACACGCTAAAAGCCGCTTCGGTGCAAGTGATTCCCAATGTGGCGACTTTATTTGAGAGTGTAAAGCGTGTTAAATTGTTGACGATACAAGGCCTAGTGATTGACCAAAATAATGGTGAGGAATCGTGGCAACTGATTGAGACTTTGGGCAAAGCGCCGTCAATTAAAGTTGAGCAGTTAATCCTTAGCGATTTAAGTTTTAAACTAAAAGATTTAATGCTTGGGCCATTTGATGGAAAAATGACTTTAACTGAGGTGAGCGAGCTAAATACGATTGATTTGCATCGCGTTGACGGCACGTTAACAGCGCAAATAAAGCCGCTAGGCGAGGATTATGCTGTCACACTTACTGGCAACCATTGGCCTTTGCCACTTAACCCAAACATCGTGTTTGATGAACTCAAAGCCAATGCCAGCATCCATCAAAATCAGATGACTTTTAGCCAAATAAATGGCGCAATATTTGGCGGCAATATTAGTGCCAAAGCGGTGCTAGATTGGTCTAATGGCTGGCATACGACGGGTGATTTTACACTGACCAATGCTAACTCACCGCAACTACTCAAAGCCTTCGCAAGTAAGGTCAGCGTTGAGGGGAAAGTGAGCGTGATAGGTGATTTTGCTAGCCAATCGGCTGAGGCACTTAAACTAACAAACACGCCCACTATTTCTGCCAGTATTGCGCTAAAAAACGGTAAAATTAACGGTGTTGATTTAGCGCACGCGGTGATGTTTAATCAAAACACATCGCTAGCAGGCGATGCGACGGCCTTTGATCAATTAACTGCCAACTTGCAGGTTAAAGATGGCCAATATCACTACAAACAAATTCTGTTGAGTACAAAGCAATTTCATGCCAATGGCAATGTGGATATTGGGCAAAATCAGGCGATTTCTGGTAGGGTAAATGCTGTACTCAACGCACAATCGCGCCGCCTACAGGCCGATTTTAACCTAGGCGGTACGATTGATCACGTTAAACGTCAGTGATAAGGTAGGGCGGCAATAATTTAGTCTTTTAGGCGCAAAAAGTCAGGTTTACCAAGCGCACAGCCATTGTGACGCAAAATATTATAAGTTGTGACCACGTGAAAATACACATTCGGCATTACCCATTTCAGCAAATAATCTTGTCCCGTAAAATGTAAATCGACTTTGCGCACGGTGATCGTGACGTCGCGTGTTTCACTTCCCACTAACTGCTCTGGCTTAACTGTGTCAATAAACGCTAATGTTTTGACAATACGCGCCTGCAAATCGGCAAACGTGGTTTCGTCGTCGTCATAGTTTGGCACTGCAAAGCCAGCCAGCCTAGCGGCCGCGCCCTTGCTCATATCTGTGGCAATTTGTACCTGACGGATAATGGGATACATATCGGGAAACAGCCGCGCATTAAGTAAAACAGCATGCTCAATTTTTGAGGCATCGGCGTATTCTTCGCCTTTTTTTAAAATATACGCTAAATTGTTTAAAGTGCGTTTAAGTGGGGTAATACTGGCATCGAACATCGTTAACATGATTAAATCCTAAAATTTAGTTTAATTAGGAAGTAATTTTACGCCCAAAACTTTGCATAGCGTTTAATAAAATAGCAAGTTATGCTTGTGTTCTGCGTTCTGGGCCATCGGGTACATCGTCATGACGCCGATGCCGCGATAGTCGGCGCTGCGCGTTACGACGATTGCTAGCCATCACTTCGCTTTGCTCTATTGCTAGCGAAGTTGCAGCACACAAGCCAAGACGCCGTGTTGAGAGTATTCTTTTTAAAATGCCGTTCGCGTTAGATTCTGGCTCTGAGCCATCATCTAAGCTTTGGTCAATCATGTCAGCTAGCTCGGCAAAACTAAATGGCTTGCGTAACACATGACGGATGCCGTAATCATAAGAACTACGCGCAACACTTTCGGTTAATTGCCCTGTAATCATCACACAACTGGCTTGCGGCGCCCTGCGGTGCAATATTCTGGCATAAGTTTGCAAGCCATCCATGCCTGGCAGGCCGTAATCTAGCAACACAAGATCTGGCGTAAAGTCTTGCATTGCTTCAATCGCTGAAGTTGCATCACTGGCAATTCTGACATTGGGAGAGCGACGACTCAGAAAGCTTTTTAAGTTTTCCGCTAAAATTTCTTCATCTTCCACGATTAAAATTTTTGTAGTGGTCAGCATGTGTGTTCTCCTTAAGTCAAAACTTTTTAATTTGTAGAAGATGTTTGAATTATTTTTTTACGTTTTAAAGCTAACCAATAGCGGGTAAATTTGTGATCACTTTAGTCAGCTATTGCTACTATGCACGTTGTGTGCCAACAATGTATTCCCCTAAGAAACGGGTTAATTTTCCATTCCAGTCAATGTGTTAACTATATTTTCCTTTTTTTACACACCACTTTTAAATGGGTAATTACCCATATTTGGGGGAGGTATTCAAGTTAATAGTTGGGACACATGTTATCAAGTCAAAATAGCTAGGCTGAACACCCTATTGCCTTAGCAAGGTAAGCCTTGTCGGCAATCGTGTTAATGGCAAAAATATAGCTGCACTTGTCTATATTTTTGCGCTATATTTTTTGCCATGATCACACTAGATTTGGAATGCTGTTAAACCGTTCCTCGGCATGCAGAGTTAGAAAGGCTAGGATTTACGACGAATAACAAGTGGCTTAAGGCAATAAATAAGGGGCGCAAATTGAAAAATTTGCGCCCCTTATTTATTGCGTGAAAATTACCCAAAACTGGGTGTATTTACCCAATTAATCAATAAAATTTAATATGTCTTATTGTATGGCTAGTTTTGCTTCATACATCAAAAACAAGCACTGTAGCGGCTTACAGCGCGGTAAGTGCTGTTGTAAAAAATTGATTAGCACTGGCTCGCTC
>JANOWA010000323.1:0-6409 GCA_031417675.1 Methylotenera sp. | reverse complement strand
ATCACACCAGATATGGGTGAAATATTAGTCCAAGTGGACGGCAATAAATGCCCAAAAATTAACTTGCCATGCGAAGCAATTGTGAAGGGCGACAGTAAAGTACAAGCGATTTCTGCCGCTTCAATCCTTGCTAAAGTCGCGCGTGATGCAGAGCTGTATGAATTGGATAAAATTTACCCGCAATATGGCTTTGCAAAGCACAAAGGCTACCCAACAGCCTCGCACTTATTGGCTTTGCAAGCACATGGCATTTGCACGCAACATCGCTTAAGTTATACACCAATAAAGAATCTAACCAGCGACTCTTGATTCGACAATTTTAAGAAGATGTGAGGCTAAAGTAATCATATCTCGAGCCTCTTCAGCGGAAATTTCTACCCGACGGTGGGAAGCTGGATTTTTATAGCTACCTAATGCACCAGTCATGAGATTCATTAATGCAACTCTCTCGCCTTTTTCTGCTGTCATGTCGGTTAGCGGACCATCCTCTGAATTGAAAGCACGGCTTGCAAGCGACACTCCAATCAGATCATGTCCAAGCTTTGCTACGTTTCTAATAGTAACCTCTAAAGTTTTGAAAGCTTCAAAAACAGCAGTTTCAAAGCGTGACTGAAAAAATAGGGGGCGGACGTTAATTAGCAACTCAGGATGTAAGAACGCTTCGGGAAGTTGCTCGCTAGTCATGAAATTGCGTAGGTTTTGATGATTTCTGAGGGCTTCGCCACGTGGAGTTGGCAGATACCACTCATTATCCTGTTCAGGGTGTCGGCAGATAAATCCATTGGCTTCTAGCCACGCCCATGCAGAAGAGCAAGCAACTCCGACTTTCATGTCTGACGGTTGGCCTGCCTCAACGTACTCTCGACTAACCTGCATGCAGAAATTGCGCCGATTCCAAACTCCTCGATCCATCGGCCCTGCTGAAATGAGAACTTCAAGGACATAACCAGCGAGGTCAGCAGTCTGCATCTCAAAGATAGAGCGTGCTTCAGGAACCAATGTGCTAAGTGCTGACATATATGATGATTAAGAGTAGTTATAGAAATTTATTAATGGTTGATTCTAAGTCAAAACTTCCAACTAAGATACTTTAAGCCAGCAATAAAAATACTGTTGGTTTTTTGTTTAAATTTGGCAGCCCACCTTGTTTCCATTCACTAATGCGTTTTGTCACTATCATCTCATCTGGCAAACTGACGTGGCAGGCAATACACAGGCGGGTATTGGCGTTGCAGGTGCTTAGCAATCCTTCAAGCATGTGCTGGTTACGGTATGGTGTTTCGATAAAGATTTGCGTCTCTTTATGCGTTTGCGAGCGTTTTTCGATTTCTTTTAAGCGTAGATTGCGCACTTGTTTATCGACTGGTAAATAGCCGAGAAAAGCAAATTGTTGGCCGTTAAGGCCGCTGGCCATTAGGCTTAATACAATTGAGCTTGGGCCCACAAATGGCACAACTTTTATATTTTTTAAGTGCGCCAGTTCGACTAATTTCGCGCCAGGGTCGGCGATGCCTGGGCAGCCTGCGTCAGACATTAAACCAACGTCCTTACCTACTAGCAAAGGTGCTAGCAGCGACGATAAGTCTTTATCTAGCGTATGCTCATTCAACAAGTTTAAAGTGAGCTCGCGCACTGGTTTGGCGGTTTTAATGGTGCTTAAAAAATGCCGAGCGGATTTTTCGCTTTCGACTACAAAGATTTCGAGACTTTGTGCGATTTTGACAACATCAGGCGGCAATACTTGACTAATGTTGTCATCGCCCAATGTGACGGGAATTAAGTAAAGTGTGCCTTTGGTCATTCGGGCATTTTAGCGCAAATTTGCTATATTAGTCGTTCTGATATATTGCCCCTCACCCCAACCCCTCTCCCGCTTGCGGGCGAGGGGCTAAAATACGGCTTTGATTGATAACCCTCGCCCGCAGGCGGGAGAGGGTGCACGACAGTGTGGGTGAGGGCGTTTAATATTTAACGACTGCTCGGTAAGTCAATGTGGTGCTACTTTCCGCAGGAATGTCGATTTTCCACACCGCCAAGTGGCTATTGGCTTTGGTGTGCGGCGCGCTTTCACTCACAATTTTCCAATCACCGCTAATTGGCTCTTGCACAGTCACGGTTACCTTCTCTTTTTTAGCATTTTTAAGCGTGAATTCAAACGCACTTTCATACGCAACATGGCCTTTTTGCGGGTTGGGCAGCACTTTAAAATCCGTTTGTTTTTTGTCTGCCGTTACATCAAAAGCCTCGCCTAGTTTTAAGCGCACGGTTTCATTTTTTGGCGTGTGGTCGATGTTGTCTTCGCCCACAAATTGTGCGTTGCCTGCACTATCTTTTTTGTAAACACGCAAAATACCTTTTGGCAGCGGCATGCCTAGTTTGCTGGCCTCTTTGTTGTCAAACTCAATAAACACGCCAACTTTCATCTTGGTGCCAATTTCGCCATATTGGCTTTGGTAGTAATATTCTGCGCCTTGCAGCACTAAATCTTTATGCACAGGCACGCCGCTGGCTGATAATAAAGCCACTTGTTTGGTTTGGTTTTCGGCAATGGTAGTGGGGCGGTCTAGCGTGTATAAATGGTATTCCAGCAGCGACTCTTCGGCCATGGGCGCCGCGGCTTCGGCTGCCATCACATCCATATTTTTGCGCATTTGCATGGCAGTTGGATGCGGTTGTTGCACGCGATTGACATCGCCCGCCACCAATTGCAGCTTGGCATTTTTATAGCTGGCACCGCTGGTATTGGTTAGCGTTACCCAGCCTGACAAATCGAGCATATCTTCTTTAGCGTTTAATTCAGCCACGTAATCGGCCTTCCAACCCAGCCCGCCCGTTAAATAGCTAAGCTCTACCGTTTGGTCAGCTGCGCCTTTGTTATTAATTTGCGTGACTAAAGTGGGGCGATCGCGCAAGTTTGCGGGTACATCGTCAAACACCACGCGGCCTGGCAGGCCAGTCTCGATGCGGTTGCCCATTTTTAGCACGACGCCATCGTTAACTGAAAGCACTTGCGCTTGCTCAACCGTTTCGGCACCTGTCGTTGGGTGTACTTTAACAATACTGACTGTTTTACCGACATATTTTTCTAACATTTTATGCGGCGTAAGCAAATCAAAGTCAAAATTTTGCTCCAGTAAAGTTAAGCTGCCAGGCGCATTAATGCTACGCAGCAGGGCAGTTTCTGGGCGAATCTGCGCGCTTACATCGCGCAAGGCTAGCGCATTTAAACCTATTTTAAGCTTAACTTTGCGCGTATCTTTCACCAGCGCTAAATCGCCGTTGTAAATGGTAACGGCGACGCTTTGTTGGTCATTTAAGGTACTGCGAGATTCGTCTAGATTGTTTTCCACGGCAGAAACTCCGAGTGATAAAAGTGAGGTGATGGCAAAAGCAATAGCGCGGCATTTAAACATAAAAACCTTTCAAAAGGATGTTGCTATAAAACGATTGCTTAACTGTTTAGTTGACGCGCTTTTACGCAGCCGCGCCGCTATGGCGCTTATATAACGTCAACACCTTCATTTTGCAGCATGGTGATGAGTTTAATTAGCGGCAAGCCAATCAGTGCGTTTGGGTCTTCGCCAATCATGCGCTCCATCAGCGCAATACCTAAGCCTTCTGATTTGGCACTGCCAGCACATTGATAGGGCTGCTCTTTGTTTAAATAATTTTCTATTTGTGCATCAGTAAGCTGCCTAAAACGCACCAAATAAGGCACAACTTCAGCTTGCATATTGCCTGTGGCAGCATTATACAAACACAGCGCACTGTGAAAAGTCACTTCGCGCCCGCGCATCATTTGCAATTGTTTGGTGGCGTTTTGGTGGTTCATCGGCTTACCAAGCTCTATGCCATCTAGCGTGACGACTTGGTCACAGCCAATGACTAGCGCATGCGGGTATTCTGCACCAATTTTTTGGGCTTTTTCTTGGGCAAGTCTTAATGCGGTTTGATGCGGCCTTTCGCCATCAAGCGCGGTTTCATCAATTTTAGGCGAAATGCTATTGAAAGGGATGAGCAGCTTTTGCAGCAGCTGACGCCGATATTCAGAGGATGACGCTAAAATGATGGTTTGTTTCATGGTTATTTTTTTAAGTGATAAAAAAGCCGACAGGTCTATTCTGTCGGCTTATGGGCTAAGTTTCAATGCATTTATTCGGGCTGAATTTCAAGTAAAGACTCATCTGGCGTAACAGAATCACCCTTAACCACGTGAACGGCGACTACAGTGCCAGTGGTAGCGGCTTGAATTTCATTCTCCATTTTCATGGCCTCAATCACCAATACACCATCGCCCGCTTTGACTTTATCGCCGATTTTTACTTTTACCGCCACAATCGTGCCAGGCATGGCCGTGGTGACGCAACCCGCATGGTGTGGGCGAGGGCGACCGCTAGAAGTCGTAGAAGCTTTTTTCTTGCCACTTTTATTGCCAGTGCTGGCACCGTTGGCCAAAACCTCAATTTCGTCCAAAGTTTCTACAATCACTTCTTCGGCAACGCCATCAACTGACACATAAAATGGGCGTTTTTCTTCACCAGCATGGCCACTGCCCGTTAGTTTAATATGGAAGGTTTCGCCATGCAGCGTCACATTAAACTCGTTTGGCGCAAAGCGCGCGGCACTGGTATTAACAGCTTCTTTGCTAAGTAAAGCTTCAGGTTTTAGGCTGCCAGCATTGCGCTCTTGCAGAAAGGTTTTACCAATATCGGGGAACATGGCGTAAGTTAAAACATCTTCTTCCGATTTGGCAATTCGCTCTGATTCAGCCTGCAACTTTGCCATTTCAGGCGCTAGTAAATCTGCAGGGCGGCAAGTAATCACCTCGCCGTCGCCAACGGCTAGTTGTTTTACTTTATCATTAACCAGTGCAGGCGATTTGCCGTATTGACCTAGAAAATAATTTTTTACTTCATTGGTGATTGATTTATAACGCTGGCCTGTCATTACATTTAACACCGCTTGCGTGCCAACGATTTGCGAGGTTGGTGTAACCAGTGGCGGATAGCCTAAATCTTCGCGCACACGCGGAATCTCAAGCAATACAGCATCCATTTTATCTAGTGCGTTTTGCTCTTTTAATTGGTTCGATAAGTTAGAAATCATGCCACCAGGCACTTGGTTGACCAGCACACGCGTATCAACGCCGGTAAATTCGCTTTCATATTGCCAATATTTTTTACGCACTTCGCGGAAATAAGCGGTGATTTCTTGCAGCTTAGCCAAGCTAATACCTGTGTCGTAAGGTGTGTTTTGTAAGGCTGCCACCATGCTCTCGGTAGAAGGGTGACTGGCGCCTTCGGCAAAAGATGAGTTGCAGGTATCAATTACGCTTGCACCGTTTTCTACCGCTTTCATCAGGGCGATGCTGGCAAAGCCACTGGTGGCGTGGCTATGCACGTGTATAGGCAAGCTCACAGCCGATTTTAGCGCTTTGGTTAAGTCGCCTGCGGCTTGTGGCGTGAGTAAGCTAGCCATGTCTTTAATGCCAATGCTGTCTGCACCCATGTTTTCAAGCTCTTTGGCCATCGCCACAAAGTAGGCAATATCGTGCACCGGGCTAGTGGTGTAAGACAGCGTGCCAATGGCGTGTTTGTTTACTTTTTTAACCGCTGTAATCGCTTCACGCAAATTGCGTACGTCGTTCATCGCGTCAAAAATACGAAATACATCCACGCCATTATCAGCCGATTTTTTGACGAAAGCATGCACTACATCATCGGAATAATGGCGGTATCCTAGCAAGTTTTGACCGCGCAACAGCATATTGATTTGGCTATTTGGCAGCGCCTTGCGCAACTTGGCTAGGCGCTCCCACGGGTCTTCTTTAAGAAACCTAACGCAAGCATCAAAAGTTGCGCCGCCCCAAGCTTCTATCGACCAAAAGCCAATGTCGTCTAGCTTGCTACAAATGGGCAGCATGTCATCGGTGCGCAATCTAGTTGCAATCATCGATTGATGACCGTCACGTAATACTAGTTCTGTAATGTGTATTTTAGCCATAATTTTGCGTCTTAAATTTTGTGTCTAATTAAAAATATTTACTTTAATATAATCATATAACATGATGTTTATATTAGTAGTTTACCAATATATTTATATGCCCTCATGCGCAGCAACAGCCGCCGCGACTGCCGCTGCAAATAATTCTGGTGGCAACTCGGTTGCATAATTCGTCAGCTCAGGATGCGTTTCTACAAAGCTGGTATTAAAGTTTGCGTTTTTAAAATCGGGGTGCTTCATAATTTCTTTGTAATATGGAATTGTGGTTTTAACACCATATACTTCCATATCGCCCAAGGCGCGGCGACCGCGCTCTACCACGCTTGGCCAATCTAGTGCCCAAACCGTGAGCTTGGCGCACATCGAATCGTAATAGGGCGGAATCACATAACCCGTGTAAATCGCC
>JANOWA010000322.1:0-2114 GCA_031417675.1 Methylotenera sp. | reverse complement strand
GCAAACCGCCACACCAGCACACCATCGAAACCAAGCCCGCTTTGCGCGGCCCTTCGCGCTCTAGCCAGCCGCCCCATAAGGCGGCAGAGCAACCCAGCAGCACAAAAAATAGTGTGTACATCCAACCCAAATCAAATTGCGTCCAGTTGCAATCGGTGGCAGTTAAGGCGCGCAGGGTACCCGATAATTTTTCACCAAAAGTAGTCGCGCCTGCCGCACAAGCCGCCAATGGCTTGCCATCTGCACCCATTAGCGCATTACCAAGCGGCTTCCAGAACACGCTAAACCCATACGCCATGCCAATCGATAAGTGAATCGCCAAGGCGGCGGGCGGCACTAACCAACGATTGAAACTTGCGCCTGCGGTAATGTTTTCTTTAGATAAAAAACTGGCCATGCTGCTACCCCTAAAATTAAGCCACAATTAATTGTTATTTATTGACGATGCAAACAAACTACATAGTCTTACAAATCGGTAAAAATGGCAATTGTGCATTGTATTTTAATCAACAAAAGTGCTTTGCATATTGTCATCAATATGTCATATTAAAGTCACAAAATAGCGCCAACACTTAAATAGAGATTAAAAATGCCTGCCAATATTTTAGTCATTGAAGACGAGCCAGCCATACAAGAGCTGCTGGCGTTAAACATAACCCAAGCCGGCCACAATGCTATTCGCGCGCTCAGCGTAGAAGCCGCGCAAGAGCTGCTGCGCAGCACCTTGCCAGATTTGATTTTATTGGATTGGATGTTGCCAGGCATGAGCGGTATTGAGTATGCGCGCCGCTTAAAAGCGGATAGCCAGACTAAATCTATCCCCATTATTATGTTAACCGCACGTGGCGACGAATTCGACAAAGTGCGCGGCCTAGAAGTAGGTGCAGATGACTATGTGACCAAACCATTTAGCCCGCGCGAGCTAAACGCGCGCATAAAAGCCGTGTTACGCCGCCGCGCGCCGCAAATGACGGATGATCCCATAGAAATCAATGGCTTGCTGTTAGACCCAACGACGCACCGCGTGACAGGCAACAGCGCCAATATTGACCTTGGCCCAACCGAATTTAGATTACTACATTATTTTATGAGCAATGCCGAGCGCGTACATACCCGCAGCCAATTGCTAGATAAAGTATGGGGCGACCGCGTGTTTGTGGAAGATAGAACCGTTGATGTGCATATTCGCAGGTTGCGTAACGCACTTGCTGTATCAAGCCACCAAAATTTAATCCAAACGGTGCGCGGCTCGGGCTATCGCTTGTCTGCAAAAAATAATTAAGGATTAGGCTATCGCGCTATAATTAAGCCAATTATTATTTAAAGCTTAATGTGTGCCCGATATTCGCGTAAAAGCCCTGTTGTTTGTGTGCGCATTGTGTGCCATTAGCTTATTTTTTTGGTTGATTAGCGGACTTAAAATTGCATTAGTCATCTTTGCAATTGGTTTACTCATTTATCTCTACAATCATATTGCTTGGTTAAATCAATTAAACGGTTGGTTCAAAAATCCCAGCTTAAAAAGCATTCCTGAAGGCTCTGGTGCTTGGGAGGATGTGTTCGCCAACTTATTGCAGTACGAGCGCAACAACCTTGCCAACCAAGCCCAGCTAGGGTCGGCGTTAGAACGCTTCAACCTTACCGCTAACGCGATTCCCGATGGATTAGTGATTTTAGGCACCAGCAATGAGATTGAATGGTGCACGCCGCATGCCGAGAATCAGCTTGGCTTGAATTTAAACACAGATAAAAACTTACCCATCGTTAATTTAATCCGCGATAGCCAGTTTATTGCCTATTTATACAATGGTGAATATGACGAGCCGTTTAAACTCAAATCTTGGCGAAATCCTGAGTTAATTTTTGAGCTGCAACTCGTTCCATTTGCATCCAAACAAAAACTGCTCATTTGTCGCGATATGACGCAACTCGAAAAAGTGGATACCATGCGCCGCGATTTTATTGCCAATGTCTCGCACGAGCTGCGCACGCCCTTGACCGTTGTCGGCGGCTTTTTAGAAACGCTGAGTGATATGCAAGGCGCGGTACCAGACGCGCTAAAAACTTACTTTGCCATGATGCAAGAGCAGACCAGCCGCATGCGCCGTATTATT
>JANOWA010000321.1:0-1808 GCA_031417675.1 Methylotenera sp. | reverse complement strand
TCACGCGCGCTTTCTACGCGCATTCGAATCGCTTCGCTATTTTCGGCATTGGCGGCGGCGGTTAATTCATCTTCTTTAAGTGCAGGCACAGTAATCAATAAATCAATACGGTCTAACAAGGGCCCAGAAATTTTAGCCTTGTAGCGCGCTACATTGTCGGGCGTGCAGCGACATTTGTTGTTGAAATGCCCTAAATAGCCGCATGGACAAGGGTTCATGGCGGCGAGCAATTGAAAGCTGGCGGGAAAATCGGCTTGGCGCGCGGCGCGGCTGATGGTAATTTTGCCACTCTCGAGCGGCTCGCGCAGCACTTCTAGCACTTTGCGGTCAAATTCTGGCAGCTCATCTAAAAATAAAACGCCGTTGTGCGCCAAACTAATCTCGCCTGGCCTAGGAATGCCGCCGCCGCCCACCAACGCCACGCCAGAAGCGGTGTGGTGGGGCGAACGGTAAGGCCTGCGCTTCCAGTTTTCTAGTTTGTAACTGCCGTTTAGCGATTGTATGGCGGCAGATTCCAGCGCTTCATGCTCAGTCATGCTGGGTAAAATACCTGCAAAACGGGCAGCTAACATACTTTTGCCTGTGCCTGGCGGGCCGCTCATGAGTACGCTGTGGCCGCCAGCAGCGGCAATTTCTAGCGCACGTTTGGCTTGAGATTGACCTTTCACCTCGGCAAAATCAGGGTAGGCTATTGGTTGTATTGCTGCGTTAGATTCATATTGGTTTAACGCAGTATGCCCACTTAAATGCGCACAAACCTCAAGCAATGAGTTGGCTGGGTAAATAATCGCATCTTTCACCAAGCTGGCTTCTAATGCACTTAATTGGGGCAGAATAAATGCGCGCTTGCCTTTAAATTTAGCGTCGCCATTGGTTTTATGTTGCATGTGATACGTCATTGCCAAAGCACCGCGAATCGGTCGCAACTCACCCGTTAAAGCCAGCTCGCCAGCAATTTCATATCGACTTAATGGCTCAGTAGGAATCTGCCCACTAGCCGCCAAAATGCCTAGCGCAATGGGCAAATCGTAACGGCCGCTTTCTTTGGGCAAATCGGCAGGGGCAAGGTTAACTGTGATGCGCCTTGCAGGGAACTCAAACTGCGCGGTTTGAATCGCGGCGCGCACACGGTCTTTGCTTTCTTTTACCTCGGCTTCGGGCAGGCCAACAATGGTGAACATTGGCAAGCCATTAGCCAAATGCACTTCTACCACCACTTCTGGCGCATCCATGCCGCTTAAGGCACGGCTGTAAAGTACGGCCAGGCTCATTATCTTTTGAGTTTTTCTTCTAATTCAGCCAATTTAGCCTCTAGTTTCGTCAGCTTTTCACGCGTGCTGCGCAGTACTTCTGCCTGCACATCAAATTCCTCGCGCGAAATAAGCTCCATTTTGGTGAATGCGCCCTGAATTAGTGCATGAATGTTTTTATCCATATCTTCTAGTGGTGAGTTTTTAACTAACTCTCTGATTTTATTAGATAAGTCAGTAATAAATGGTGAGTTAAACATGGTGACTCCTTTAGATTTTATAGCAGTTTAGCAGATTTTATAGGCTATCTCATAAAAAATGAATAGATTATTTATTGCTTATCTTATTGATTATTAACAATATATTTATTGGCACGCGCTTTGCTACTGGTAAATGTGGTATTTTTATTTTGCAGTATTAACGGGTAGTGAAACATTAAGGGGGTTAGCGATGAAATTTGTATCTGCAATTATCAAGCCGTTTAAGCTTGACGAAGTGCGCGAGGCATTATCAGCGATTGGCGTGCAAGGCATCACCGTAACAGAAGTGAAAGGATTT
>JANOWA010000320.1:0-2684 GCA_031417675.1 Methylotenera sp. | reverse complement strand
CGCGCGTTGCTGCAAGCTTGCTAAAAACGATTGAAACGCCAGATTTAATTGCCGAATCAATGGCAGGTTACACATGCAAGGCGATTGAACTAGCTAATAATCCTACACAGTTACTGCATTTTAAACAGCATATCAAACAATATACGCACGAAAGCAAATTATTTGACCCGGTCTATTTTATGCAACAACTCGCTTTTGAATACCAAAAAATATGGAAAATTTACTTAAATAGTGTGTAAAATCAATATTCTTTATGCTATATTTAAAGTGATTATTCAGAAAGATAAATGATGGCCGCAATTGATATTACCCCTGTGCTTAAATACATGACCGAAAAAGGTGGCTCTGACTTGTTTTTTAGCACGGGTGCAGCTATTCATATGGATATTGACGGTGAAACCATGCCAGTCAATGCGCAAAAAATGACGCCAGGCATGATTAAAGAAATTGCCTACGCCATTATGAGTCCTGCGCAAACGGCTGAATTTGAATCAACCTTGGAATGCAATTTCGCCATCGGTCGCAAAGATGTTGGACGTTTTCGCGTCAATATTTTTCGTCAACGTGGCGAAGTTGGCATGGTCATCCGCCACATTAAAACCGAAATCCCCAATTTTGAAGAGCTGGGTTTGCCGATGATTTTACGCGACCTGATTATGCGCAAACGTGGGCTGGTGCTAGTAGTTGGCTCGACTGGTTCGGGCAAATCTACCACGCTGGCTTCAATGATTGATTACCGCAACACCAACGAAAGTGGCCATATTGTCACCATTGAAGATCCGATTGAATTTGTGTATCAGCATAAAAAATCGGTGGTCGATCAGCGCGAAGTGGGCATAGATACCTTAAGCTTTGAAAGCGCGCTTAAAAACGCCATGCGCCAAGCGCCAGATGTGATTTTAATTGGCGAAGTGCGTGATATGAATGGTATGCAACAAGCGCTAACCTATGCTGAAACGGGTCATTTATGCCTCGCTACGCTGCATGCGAACAACGCCAACCAAGCGCTGGAGCGTATTATTTCTTTCTTCCCGACCGAGGCCAAACACGGCTTGCTGCTGGGCATTTCGCTCAATTTAGTCGGTATTGTTTCGCAGCGGTTAATTCCTGGTAAAGTGCAAAAACGCGTGGCCGCGGTTGAGGTGCTAATTAACACGCCCTATGTCTCGGAGTTGATTCAAAAACAAAAATTGAACGAGATGAAAGATATTATGGCCGATAACAACGATATTGGCATGAACACTTTTGACCAAGCGCTGTTTAGGCTTTATGCAAATGGCAAAATTGATGAAGAAAACGCGCTTTCCAATGCCGATTCGCGTAACGATTTATCGCTTAAAATCCGCTTTACGAATGAAGGCTCTGCAGGCGGCTTTGGCGGCTAAATTATGCTTTGTGATGATTAAGTGCCGCGGTTAAAGCCGCTGCAATTATCAAGCTACCGCCTATCCACTCATTCAAGCTCATCACCTCGTGCGCCAGATAATACGAGGCAAACGCGGCAACCACCAGCTCAAATAAAAACAGCACCGAAGAGCGTATCGCAGTGAGTTGCGTGACGCCAAATTGCACTAAAATGGTTGCCACCATTAAAAATAGTGCGATGAAACCCATTGCTAACCAATTGTTCAAGCTGAAAAAACTGGGTAGAGGAAAATGATCACCCACAAAAGGTGCAAGCATCAACGCCGTACTCACCACGCCTATCCACACCGCAAATGATTTTGCACGAATGGTTAAATGAATTGATTTTCGCGTGATGACATTGGCAAGTGCAAACGCCATGCCAGAGCTTAACGCCAACCATTCAGGCTTGTTTTGTGGCATAGGCCAATGGTTTACTACCTGACTAAATGGCCCTGCCAGCATGATATAGGCGCCTGTTAGCGCAATGCCAATAGAGATTAACCCCACTTTAGTCATCGGCTCTTTTAGCCAAAATCGTGCTAATAACAAAGTCCACAGCGGCGACAAATAAAACAACAACATAATCCGCATCACTTCGCCATCAATAACCGCAATCACATAGCTCATATTGGCCCAGCCTGCAGCCAAGCCCAGCCAAATAATACTGCTTGGCTGTGCAAAAAATCCGCGCCAATGTTTGCCAAACACAGCGGCGCCGATGGCAGTTGCGATTAAATAAGTGTAAAAGCTAGAAGCCACGCCAGAGACGCCCGCTTGCGCCATCAAGCGATACGGATACCAAATGACACCCCAAGCTAGCGCCCCAAACAGCAGGCCAAATATCGCTAAAAAGTTTTTATTCACACGACTTCCTAAATTATAATATTGGCTATGAACCCACATTTAAACCTGCTGCAACCCTACCCGTTTCAACGCCTGCGCGAATTGTTTGCGGGCATTACTCCAAACCCAGCGTTTGTTAACATTAATCTTTCTATTGGCGAGCCCAAACATGCCACGCCAAGCTTGATTAAAGACGCTGTAACACAGAACTTAAGCGGTTTAGCCACCTACCCTACAACACTAGGCATTTTGCCGTTGAGAGAGGCCATTGCTAATTGGGCCACGCGCCGCTACGGCATACCGCTGTTAAATCCAGAAACCGAGATTTTACCTGTGATTGGCAGCCGCGAGGCATTATTTGCGGTAGCGCAGGTAGTAATTGATCGCTCAAAACGCGATTTAAACAGCAAGCCATTCGTCATTTCGCCGAATCC
>JANOWA010000319.1:0-3692 GCA_031417675.1 Methylotenera sp. | reverse complement strand
GATAAAGCAGCATTTGCCAAGCTGGTTGAATCTGCAAAAGCGGGTTTGGCTGCTTAATTTGGTTTGAACTAAGAGTTGTTAAAAAAAAGAGGCTTCGGCCTCTTTTTTATTTTGTAATCAATTGAGCCATATCTCAATTTTTACTTTTTTATTTACGATATAGCGGGCAAATCAGCACCACAATGTTTGCATTTAATGGCCTCTTGTTTGATGATTTCTGAACAGTAAAGACATTTTTTAAGTTCGCCGCGTTTAAGTGCTTGCTCTTCTATAAGGTTTTTTCTTGTCCAAAGAAATACCGCACCTACCAACGGTGAGAACAATAGAGAAATAATAAGCCAGTCCCAAAAAATACGACCTTTGTTCTTGGCAGCATACCCAACTGCGATTGATAGCACTATCCAAAGAAAAACCCACATAATTGTTCACCTCAAATTTGCTAATAACCAATTTGTTCAGACAAGATTAATTTTTAGCTTTTGTCATGCGTTACAGTATCATAAATTTAAGCAAATATCACCGCTCTGCAGGGCGCATGGATATTGTCTTGCAGAGTACCTATTTTTCGCATTCCTCACTGCCCAATAACAGCGCTTTCGGTTAAAATAGCGCATGGCTAATTTAGAACATTTAATTGCAGAATCCCTTAACGATTTTAACGCATGCGCAGACATGCCTGCGTTGGAAAACACAAAGGCAAAATACTTAGGTAAAACTGGCGCATTGACTGATGCGCTTAAAGGTTTGGGCAAGCTTTCGTCAGATGAACGCCCAGCCGCAGGTGCAGCGATTAATGTGGTGAAGCAAGCCATTGAAGCGGCGTTAAATGCACGGCGTGAGGCGATTTTAAACGAAGCCTTATCAGCACAGCTAGCGCAAGAATCGATTGATGTAACATTGCCTGCGCGTTCGCAATCGCAGGGCGGTTTACACCCAGTGACGCTCACATTGCAACGCATTGAGCAATTATTCCATTCGATTGGTTTTGATGTGGCGACTGGCCCCGAAATTGAAACCGATTTTTACAACTTCACTGCGCTGAATATCCCTGAAAATCACCCCGCGCGCGCCATGCACGATACTTTCTACGTTGACGACAATAACGTTCTTAGAACACACACGTCGCCAGTACAAATTCATTACATGGAAAATGCGTTAAAAAATAACCAGTCACCGCCGCTTAAGATTATTGCACCTGGCCGCGTTTACAGAGTTGACTCCGACGCGACGCATTCGCCCATGTTTCACCAAGTAGAAGGCTTGTGGGTGGATGAAAATATCAGCTTTGCCAACCTCAAAGGTGTGGTGCAAGATTTTTTACAAAAGTTTTTTGAGCGCGATGATTTAACCGTGCGTTTTAGGCCGTCATTTTTCCCGTTTACTGAGCCTTCGGCCGAGATGGATATGAGTTGGAACGGCGGCTGGCTGGAGATTGGCGGCTGCGGTATGGTGCACCCAGAAGTGTTTAAACACGTGAATATAGACAGCGAAAAATATCGCGGTTTTGCGTTTGGTTTGGGCGTAGAGCGCCTTGCCATGTTGCGTTACGGCGTGAATGATTTGCGCCACTTTTTTAATAACGATTTAAGATTTTTAAGCCAGTTTAAATAATCTTTTAGCCGCAGATAAACGCGGATAAACGCAGATGCTCTTTATTTTGTTTAAGCGAATATATACGTTTCGGCAAATAAAAAAGGGAAATTTATTTTGTTTTCATCCGCGTTCATCTGCGTTTATCGGCGGCCAATTTTAAGTATTTTAAAGTGAATAAATAGAAATAAATATGCAATTTTCAGAAAACTGGTTACGCACTTTTGTTAACACCAAACTTAATTCGGCCGAGTTAAGCCATGCGCTCACTATGGCGGGGCTGGAAGTGGAAGACGAGCAGCCTGCGGGCGCGGCATTTAGTCATGTCGTCATTGGCGAGATTGTTGCAGCCGAAAAACACCCAGATGCTGACCGTTTGCAAGTGTGCAAAGTGAATCTAGGCAAAGAAACGCTGCAAATTGTGTGTGGTGCAAGCAATGCTAGAGTGGGTATTAAAGTGCCATGCGCGCAAGTTGGCGCAGCGCTGCCAGGCATTAGCATTAAACAAGCCAGCGTACGTGGGGTCGATTCATTCGGCATGTTGTGCTCAAGCAAAGAGTTGGGATTAGCGACTGAAGCAGACGGTTTGTTAGAGCTGCCAGCTGACGCGCCAATTGGTACGGATATTCGCGAATATTTAAGCCTGAATGACAACTTGCTCACGCTAAAACTCACGCCAAACCGTGCCGATTGCTTAAGCATTTTAGGTATTGCGCGCGACGTGGCGGCCATTACTGGCGACACCTTAATTGGCACAAACTTGCAACCCAGTTTGGTTGAAAGCAGCCTTAAAAAAGTAGTAAAAGTGGCGGCAACTGATGCTTGCCCAGCCTATTATGGTCGCGTGATTGAAGGTGTTAATGCAAGCGCAGCAACGCCCGATTGGATGATTCGCAACCTTGAGCGCAGTGGCGTGCGTAGTATTAGCACGATTGTGGATATCACCAATTACGTGTTGCTAGAGCTTGGTCAGCCGCTGCATGCCTTTGATTTAGCTAAGATTGTTGGCGATATCAATGTGCGTTTTGCCAATGCCAATGAAGAAATTAAGCTGCTTAACGATACACAGGTAAAACTAAAAGCGGATGATTTGGTGATTGCAGATACTGGTTTAATGAATGGCAGCGGCGCGATTGCGCTGGCGGGCATTATGGGCGGTGAGCCAACTTCGGTGACTGATTCTACCACCTCAATATTTTTAGAAAGCGCGTTTTTTACACCCGATACAATTGCAGGCAAAGCGCGCCGCTTGGGCTTAAGCACGGATTCGTCCTTTAGATTTGAAAGAGGTGTGGATTTTGGCAACACCAAAAACGCGTTAGAACGCGCAACGGGTTTGATTTTGCAGCTGTGTGGCGGAAAAGCAGGGGCGATTACTGAAGTTGTGAATAAATTACCAGCGCGCAATACGGTTAACTTGCGTTATGCACGGTTACTTTCAGTACTTGGTATTAACATTGCGCAAGCAGATGTTGCAAAAATACTCATACAATTGGGTTTTGCGTTTACCGAAAACGCAGGCGTATTTGCAGTAAAAGCACCCACTTACCGCTTTGACATCGCGCGCGAAGAAGATTTAATTGAAGAAATTGCGCGTTTGCATGGTTATGACAAGATTGAAGCCATTGCGCCGCAAGCCGCTTTAAACATGCTACCTGAGCCAGAGGCCGCATTAAACCTGGCTTGGGCGCGTGATGTGCTGGTTAACCAAGGCTACCAAGAAATCATCAATTATAGTTTTGTGGATGAAAGTTGGGAACGCGATTTACTGGGTAACGCCAATCCAATTAAGCTGAAAAACCCCATCGCCAGCAACATGAGTGTGATGCGCAGCGGCTTGTGGGGCGGGCTGTTAGATACGTTAACCTACAATTTGAATCGCAAGCAAGAACGTGCGATGCTGTTTGAAATTGGCGCCAGCTATCATCAAGACAAACAAAGCTATCGCGAACAAACAAATTTGGCAGGCTTGTTTTATGGGGCTTTTAAGCCAGAACAATGGGCTACGGCAAGCAAAGATGTGGATTTTTACGACGTAAAAGCGCATGTGGATATGCTAACGCGTGACCAAGCAGAATATCGTGCCGAGACGCACGTTGCGT
>JANOWA010000318.1:0-2196 GCA_031417675.1 Methylotenera sp. | reverse complement strand
AATTTAACCGTAACAGCGTATATCGCGCGGCGCACTTTATTAATCGCGCAACCGATAAGCGCAAAGATGATAATTTTTTGTTTGTTTCGCTTAACAATGCCGATTTTTTACAAGGCTGGATAGACGCCATTCAAGCCAATCAAGCGCCGCTAGTGGGCGTTTACATGCTACCAATGATTAGCCAAGTAGCGGTGCGCCAAATGAAACTGATGGCGCAGCATATTTTACTGTGCGAGCGTTTGTCCTCAGGTTTGCGCCAAACTTATTTGCACAATGGCCGCCTGCGCATGAGCCGCCTTGTGCCAATGCAAGACGTTAAACCGAATCAATTGGCTTATTTTTACTTGGTAGAAATCGATAAAACCCGCTTGTATTTAACTAGCCAGCGTTTAATTGCTAACGAAACTGCACTGCAATTGGTGCTACCCGCCATAGATAATTCCAATAACGAAATCGCCAAAAGCATCAGCCAAGAGCAAGGTCTGGAGTGCAAAATTGTCGATATGCTGGCGTATGCTAAAAATTCGAATATCGCCACCGATTTGGTTAAAAAGCATCCAGAGTTTTTGCACATGCAAATGCTGGCTAATGGCAATATTCCCGATAGCCTTGCGCCAGCCACATTTAGTAAGATTCACGGTTTAAATAATCTGCGCCATAAAATTAATATGGCAACCGCCTGCGTGGCGACCATTGGCGTGCTGGTGGCCACTTTTTATGCCTGGCAGGGCAAGCACCAAAAAGATCAATTACAGCACATTGTGATGCAAACGCAGCAACAGCAACAGCAATACGAAGCAGTCGCAAAAGATTTCCCAAGCTCACCAATTGCCAGTGGCGAGCTTAAAGTGGCGGCCGATTTAGCGCAAATCATTCAATCTAATAATCAATCGCCGCGCCAACTCATGCAAGTGTTAAGCGGCGCGTTTGAGGCCTCGCCCGAAATTGCACTTAGTAGAATGCGCTGGACACTAAGCAGCGATAAGGAGCTAAAAGATGAAGAAGGTAGTATCGCCACCAACCCCCAGCCAATAACCGCGCCAACTGAAAATGATGCTACAAAGCTGCTGCAAATTGGCTTTATTAATGCCGAAATTAAAGGCTTCACGGGCGATTATCGCGCTGCATTAAATAGCGTTAATATGTTTGTAACGCACCTGCGTGAGAATAACTTGGTTGACCAAGTGATGATTTTGCAAGAGCCTGTTAATGTGAGCTCACTGGCCAATTTGCAAGGCAGCACCACCGATGAAAACGCAAGCACAGAGCGCCCGCCCGCCATCTTTAAGTTAAAAATAATTTTAAAATCGGCAAGCAATGTTGCCGTTTATTCAGGGGCTGCGCCATGAGCTTAAGTCCACAAGATTGGCGTAAATTGCGCTTTCCCATCATCGGGCTGGGAGCCGCATTAATACTAGTGGGTGTGCTGGTAAGCTATGCCGATCAATATCGCCTAAAAAACGAACTGGCCTTGCAAACGCAGCAAAATAGCCTAAACCAAGCGCGGCAAAAATACCAATCGTCTGGGCTAGAAAAAGAGACGATTATTCAATATCTACCCGTTTATAACCAGCTGTTAGTCAGCGGCTTTATTGGCGAAGAGCGCCGCATTGAATGGATAGAAACCTTGCGCCAAATTCACGCGCAACACAAATTATTTAGCATTGATTACAGCATAGGCCTGCAAGAAAACTACAAACCAAGCTTTTTGCCAAACTTGGGCAATTTTATTTTGCATCGATCTATCATGAGCTTAAAGCTAGATATGCTGCACGAGGGCGATTTGCTGGCGCTGTTAGATGGCTTGAGTGCGCAAACCACGCCTTATATTGTGCGCGATTGCGAAATTAAACGCCCGATTAGTGCAGCGGTTAATATCAAAACCATTGCCGCCAATATGCAAGCCAATTGCGAAATTGATTGGCTAACCTTACGCGATCCACAATTGGCAGGCGCGGCAACAGCGGGGGTTTTATAATGAAATTAATCGCTATTATTTTGGTGTTTTTTAGTCAATTAGCAACAGCGGCAGAGCCAATGGGGCGTCTATTTACCTCGCCCAGCGAGCGTAGCAATTTAGATTTTCTGCGTCAAACCAAAAAAAATGAGCCGCTAAAAGTAGAATCGCCCGTGCTAGAAGCAGATACAACACCTACGCCAATTGTGTTGCCAGATGCGGTTAATCTGCAAGGCTAT
>JANOWA010000317.1:0-4112 GCA_031417675.1 Methylotenera sp. | reverse complement strand
TATTTAACGCCAAACGAAATGGAAAAAAGGTATTATGAACAATTATGTGCTTAATTCAGTGTGTCCGTCAATTGCGGGTTAGCTCAGACTCCATTGATTTGCTATAACTCCTCTGCTAAGCTGGACTTTTATCAATTTTAGCAAACCACCATGGCACGCCTTCCTCGTTTCGTTATTGCTGGCCACCCGCAACACGTGATTATTCGCGGCAATAACCGCGATCCTATTTTTTATTCTGATGAAGATTACCGCTTTTACCTAACTAAGCTGCAAGATGCTTGCATTAAGCACGATTGCGCTGTTCATGCCTATGTGTTGATGACTAACCATGTGCATTTGCTGATTACACCGCACACTGAGGATGGTATTAGCAAAACCATGCAAATGCTGGGGCGTTATTATGTGCAATATTTTAATTTTATGCATCATCGCACTGGCACTTTGTGGGAAGGGCGCTACAAAGCCAGCCTAGTCGATAGTGAAGTGTTTGCGCTGACATGCTATCGCTATATAGAGCTTAACTCGGTGCGGGCAAATATGGTTAAGCATCCATCCGAATACCCTTGGAGTAGCTATCGCTGCAATGCGCTGGGGCAATCAAACAGTTTAATCAACCCGCATTATTTGTATGAGGCTTTAGGCGATGGGGCAGAGGCAAGGCAAAACGCGTATAGCACATTGTTTGATGCGCATATTGATTTAAAAACACTGGATGAAATAAGGCATAGCGCGAACAAGGCTTGGGTGCTGGGCAGTGATTATTTTAAGGATAAAATTGCCGCGCAACTAAACCGTAGGGCTGTGCCCAGTGCGCGGGGCGGGGATAGAAAGTCGGAAGCGTTTCGTGAAAGGGCATAGATTAATCGCTTTTAAACATTGATAGTAAGACTTGCATTAAAAGTTAGTTTAAAATACACTTTAAGTTAATTATTTTAAAACCACGCTCTACCGAGTGTGGTTTATTTTTTTATTAAGGGTTTGCAGCATGGCATTAAATCAAATACCTGTCACTATTATTGGCGCAGAGCAGATGAAAGTAGAGCTGGCGCGGCTGCGCAGTGTCGATAGGCCTGAAGTGATTCAAGCCATTGCAGAAGCGCGTGCGCAGGGCGATTTGTCTGAGAATGCCGAATATGAAGCGGCTAAAGAAAAGCAAAGTTTTATTGAAGGCCGTATTGCCGAGCTAGAGTCAAAGCTATCAAACTTATTTGTGATTGACCCAAAAACACTCAATGCCGAAGGCCGTGTGGTATTTGGCGCAACGGTACGTATTGAAGATTTAGATTCAGGTGATGCTAAAACCTACCAAATTGTCGGCGAAGATGAAGCCGATATTAAAGGTGGCAAAATTTCAATTGGCTCGCCCATTGCGCGGGCATTAATTGGTAAAAATGAGGGCGACATTGCCGAAGTACAATCACCTGGCGGTGTTAAAGAGTTTGAAGTGCTTGAAGTGTCGTATATTTAGGCCGTTTTAATGTCACAAAAAATCACATTAATCATCATCACCCTTTGGGTGGGCGCATTGTGGGCGATTGGCCTTGTGGCCTATGTGCTATTTAAAACGCTGCCAGATAACCATCAATTAGCAGGTAATTTGGCAGGGCAGTTATTTACTATTGTTAGATATATCGGCATGGTAAGTGCGTTTTATTTGTTGATTCAACGCTTGCTTGATTACGGCACAGCCGCGTTAAAACAAGCTTATTTTTGGGCGATTTTACTGATGTTGTTATTGGTGTTGGCAGAGCATTTAGGCATTCAGCCAATACTCGCACAGCTTAAGGCAGACGCCATGCCGGCCGATGTGATGCATAGTATTTTTGCTGAGCGATTTGGCAAATGGCACGGCATTGCCAGCGTGGCCTATTTGGTGGAATGTTTGCTAGGTTTTGTGTTGGTGCTCAAAGTAAGATAATAAATCGCGCAAACCGCAGCTAAGGTTTTGGAATCACCACTTTGGCCGACTCTTTAATCGTATCGCTTTTGCGATAAACCACGAGTTGTTTGCCGATATGATGCACCGCAATTGCATTAGATTTAGCACAAACTTCTAAATATATCTTTTTGCGCGCATCTCTGTCGTCGCCCGCCACTTGAATTTTAATGAGTTCATGCGCATTTAAGTTTAAGTCGATTTCTTTCAGTACGTTTTCAGTTAAGCCGTTATTGCCAATCATTACCACAGGGCTTAAGCTATGGGCTAGGCCACGTAAATGGGCGATTTGTTTAGTTGTTAGTTTCATCTTTAAGCAGTTTCTAATTAATGTCTTATTTTATCATGAACAGGCTTTATTAAATTGAAAGCTAGATTTTGAAAGTCACGCGAACCAGTAAAGCTTGGATGCAAGAACATCTCAACGATGAGTTCGTCAAACGTGCGCAAAAAGAAGGCTATCGAGCACGTGCGGCTTATAAGTTGATTGAGATTGACAATAAAGACAAGCTGATAAAGCCAGGTATGACGATAGTCGATTTAGGCTCAAGCCCTGGTAGTTGGAGCCAAGTGGCGGTGCAGCGCTTAAAAGCTAAGGGTAGTCAAGAGATAAGCGGAAAAGTGATCGCGCTAGATATTTTAGAGATGACGGACATTGCTGGCGTGACTTTTATTCAAGGCGATTTTCGTGAAGAAACGGTTTTAAAACAATTGCAAGAAGCTATAAATAATAAGCCAGTTGACCTTGTAATTGCAGATATGGCACCCAATATAAGTGGTGTAAAAGACGTTGACCAAGCAGGCGCAGCGTATTTAACTGAGCTGGCGCTTGAATTTAGTCAAGATTGGTTAAAACCAAATGGTAATTTTCTGGTCAAGGTATTTATTGGCGCAGGTTTTGACGATATTGTGAAAACCATGCGGCAACATTTCGATAAAGTAGTGACACGCAAGCCTAAAGCTTCGCGCGATCGTAGCAGCGAAGTGTATTTGTTGGGGCTTGGTCGTAAATGATAGTGCAAGCAAGACAGCCTAAGCTATGCAAGACAATTGACGCTATTAGGTATAAAATTAGCAGTAAAATTTAGTAACAAAACGTAGTAAACCCTATTTAGATTAAGGAATGGGCTAGTGAATAATACTGGAAAAAACATCGCAATTTGGCTCATTATCTTCTTGATATTGGGTTCTTTAGTTTCGCAATTTATGGGCAAAACCAAAGCCGATAGCAATATGCCGTATTCGCAATTTATGCAGCAAGCCAAAGATGGTAGCATCGCGAGCGTAGAAGTGGACGGCCATGTGATACACGGCAAAACCCAAAGTGGCACAGAATTTAACACTTATTCACCTGGCGATTTGTGGATGGTGAACGATTTACTGAAATATAACGTGAAAGTAGAAGCCAAGCCAGAAGCCCAGCGCTCGCTATTAATGGATATTTTCATGTCTTGGTTTCCGATGATTTTATTAATCGGCGTGTGGATATTCTTTATGCGTCAAATGCAAGGCGGCGGCAAGGGCGGCGGACCATTCTCGTTTGGTAAAAGTAAAGCGCGTCAATTAGACGAAAGCAGCAATCAAACCACGTTTGCCGATGTGGCTGGTTGCGACGAGGCTAAAGAAGAAGTCGTTGAAATAGTCGACTTTTTAAAAGAGCCTACTAAATTTCAAAAATTAGGTGGTCGCATTCCACGTGGCGTGTTGTTGGTTGGCCCCCCAGGTACGGGTAAAACCTTGCTAGCGCGCGCAATTGCGGGTGAGGCAAAAGTGCCATTCTTTTCAATCTCTGGTTCAGATTTTGTTGAAATGTTCGTTGGTGTAGGTGCAGCGCGCGTACGCGACATGTTTGAAACTGCTAAAAAGAACTCACCTTGCATTATTTTTATTGATGAGATTGATGCAGTTGGTCGTAGCCGTGGCGCGGGTACAGGCGGCGGTAATGATGAACGCGAACAAACACTCAACCAATTATTGGTTGAAATGGATGGTTTTGAAGCCAGCTCTGGCGTGATTATTATTGCCGCAACTAACAGAGCAGATGTGTTAGACAAAGCATTGTTACGCCCAGGCCGTTTTGATAGACAAGTGATGGTCGGTTTGCCCGATATTAAAGGTCGTGAGCAAATTTTATTGGTTCATATGCGTAAAGTGCCAATTGACCCAGACGTTAAAG
>JANOWA010000316.1:0-2299 GCA_031417675.1 Methylotenera sp. | reverse complement strand
TGGTCTAAGCAGGGTACGACTTTTTCCAACACTTTCATTAGCGCAATCGCATCTTTATCGCCACTTTTGGCTTTTTTGCCTTCGCGCTGCATGGTTTTTTCAACCGTTTCCATATCGGCCAGCGCGAGTTCGGTATTAATCACTTCAATGTCGGACATGGGATCAATTTTATTCGATACGTGAATCACGTTGCCGTCTTCAAAACAGCGCACTACGTGGGCAATAGCGTCTGTCTCGCGGATGTTAGCGAGGAACTTGTTGCCCAAGCCTTCACCTTTAGATGCGCCCGCCACAAGGCCAGCAATATCGACAAATTCGACAATCGCGGGTTGCACTTTTTGCGGTTTAACAATATCAATGAGCGGTTGCAGGCGCGTATCAGGCACCTCCACAATGCCCACGTTTGGCTCAATGGTGCAAAACGGGTAATTTTCTGCCGCAATACCTGCTTTGGTAATGGCGTTAAATAGGGTTGATTTTCCAACATTCGGCAATCCGACGATTCCACATTGCATATTTTTTCCAGTCTTTCAGGTTTAGCCTCCAGCCATTAGGCGGGAGAGAGGTTGTAGAGGGAGGTTTAATAACCGTAGCCCCTCACCCTAGCCCTCTCCCGCTTGCGGGCGAGGGGATTGTTTTGTGTGAAGCTGCTGCATCGCACTTTCAAAATCACCTTTGAGCATTAAATCGACCACGCCACAAGCCGCATGAATACTGACTTGCAGGGCATCGCATTCTGCTTTTGTAGGTGCTTTTAGCACATAATCTACCACTTCGTTCACCTTATTTGGCGAGCTTGGGCCAGGGTGGCCAATACCAAGTCTTAGTCGCCAATAATCTGCCGTGCTAAGTGCGGCGTGAATGTCGCGTAAGCCATTGTGGCCGCCGTGACCGCCACCAAACTTTAATTTCGCGCTGCCTGCGGGTAAGTCTAATTCATCATGCGCGACCAAGATTTCGCTTGGGTTAATTTTGTAATAATTAGCCAGTGCCGCTACCGCTTTGCCGCTACCGGTCATAAAAGTGCTTGGTTTTAGCAGCCATTTATCTTGCGCTAGCTTGCCCACAAACCCAAACATTTTCGCGTCCATCACCAGCTTGCTATTGCTTTGCGCGGCAATCGCATCCACAAACCAAAAGCCTGCATTATGACGTGTGGCTTCGTATTTGTCGCCTGGGTTGCCTAGGCCTACGATTAATTTTATGCCGTTCATTTCGCTAGTTTAAAATAAAAAACGCGCACTTAACCTTAAGCGCGCGTTTATATTTGCAAATGGCTAGTTACTCAGCTGCTTTATCATCAGCTGGCGCTGCTGGTGCATCGGCAGCTGGTACATCAGTTGTGTCATCATCTGAAATACCACCGCGCGTTTTGGCAATTGCCGCTACCGCTGCATCGTTACCATGCGCTAATGCCACAAACTCAACGCCTTTTGGCAAGGTAATTTGTGATAAATGCACAGAATCGCCAAGCTCAAGCGCCGCTAAATCGACTTCAATAAACTCTGGCAAATCTTTTGGCAAGCAGCTTACTTCGGCCTCGGTCATAATGTGCGCAACAATACCGCCGCCAACTTTAACGCCTGGCGCTGTATCTTCGTGCAAGTAGTGGAAAGGAATTCTAACGTGTACTTTTTCGTTAGCAGAAACACGTTGAAAATCAATGTGTTGAATAGTATTGCGCACTGGATGCATTTGGTAATCGCGTAGCAAAACACTTTCTTTTTTGCCATCTAAAATCAAATCTAAAATAGACGCATGAAACGCTTCATGGCGGAATTGTAAAAACAATTCTTTATGATTCATTGTTAAGTTAACGGCTGGCGCATTGCCACCATAAACCACACCTGGCACGTTGCCAGCGCGACGTGCACGGCGGCTCGCACCCGTACCTTTAACGTCACGTTTGACTGCATTAATTGAAATACTCATTTTGTTGCTCCTAAAATTACTGCGGGCTTTTGAAGGCCTTACTACACAAAAACTGTTTTCCGCGACCAGAAAACAGACTAAAAACTAATAATCATTCAGACAAACATTAATCCATGAACAATGAGGAAACCGATTCCTCTTGGCTAATACGCTTAATGGTTTCTGCCAATAAACCGCCAACGCTTAATTGGCGAATTTTTTTGCAAGCGGCAGATGAAGCACTTAATGGAATCGTATTGGTCACCACTAACTCATCTATTGCCGAATTGGCAATACGCTCTGCCGCATTGCCCGATAAAATTGGGTGCGTGGCATATGCCAATACTTTTTTAGCGCCTTGCGCCTTTAGTGCGGCGGCGGCTTCGCA
>JANOWA010000315.1:0-3025 GCA_031417675.1 Methylotenera sp. | reverse complement strand
GTTATTTGCCTCTTGGCGGCGTTGTGGTTGGCAAACGCGTGGCACAAGTATTAATCGAAAAAGGCGGTGAATTTAATCACGGCTATACTTATTCTGGGCATCCTGTGGCTTGCGCAGTGGCTTTGGCTAATATTGATATTATCGAAAAACAAGGCTTAGTCGAGCAGGTATTGAACGAAACTGGGCCATACTTAGCCAAACAATATGTAGAATTAGCCAAACATCCGCTGGTTGGCGGGGCGGAAACGATTGGCTTAATGGCGGGTTTTGTTTTAATGAAAGATAAAGCAAGCCATATCATGTTTGACGAAGATTTAGGCGTGGGCATGATTTGTCGCGGCCATTGCTTTGGCAATGGTTTAATTATGCGCGCGGTGGGCGATAGGATGATTATTGCACCGCCCTTAGTCATTACCATAGCGCAAATTGATGAAATGATGGCGCTCATCTATTTGGCATTAGATAAAACTTTGGCAGATTTGCAGCAACACGGCTTGATGAAAATAGCGGCCTAATTTATTGTATGCTTAGTTACTTAACCGCGCTGCAATGTGCTTAGTTGTTGTGCATAAATGTGATGGTGGTTGCGAATAAGTTCAGGTAATATTGAATGTAATAGGATTAATAAAATAAGCATAATCAATAACAGCCCGAGTGTGCTGCGGGCTGCGAGTTAAGTGCTAAATTAGAAATCGTAGTCGTTTTTTTAAACTTTTGAGGAGTAATAAAATGAAGTTTCCTTCTGCTAAAAATCTCATGCCTAGTAAAAGTATCATGTTCGGCCTATTGTTCGGCTTGGCTAGCATCACATTGGCTTCTTGCGGTCAAAAAACTGAAGACGGCGCAAAAACGGCAGATGCCACGCCAACAGCCGCTGCACCAGCAACAGGTGAAGAAGAAAAAGTGCTGAATATTTACAATTGGTCAGATTATTTGGCTGAAGATACCATCCCTAATTTTGAAAAAGAAACGGGCATTAAAGTACGCTACGATATTTTTGATAGTAATGAAATTTTACATGCCAAAATGATTGCCAAAAATACGGGCTATGACATTGTGGTGCCATCATCAAACTGGGGAAAAATGCAAATGGATGGTGGTTTGCTGCAAAAATTAGACAAAAGCAAATTGCCTAATTGGAAAAACTTGGATGAAAATATTTTGGCACAAATGGCGCAACTTGACCCAGGTAACCAGTATTTGGTGGACTGGCTATGGAGTTACACGACAGTTGGCATTAATGTAGATAAAGTAAAAACCGCGCTTGGTGATATGCCCATGCCAGAGAATGCCTTTGATTTAGTGTTTGATCCTAAGTACACAAGCAAATTAAAATCTTGTGGCATTACTTTGCTAGATGCCCCATCTGAGGTGTTTCCTATTGCGCTACGTTACATTAAAAAGCCAGAATTTAGCTTGGTAGAGGCAGATTATAAAGCGGCCTTTGATATGCTAATGAAAGTTCGTCCAGACATTAAACGCTTTAACTCTGGCGGCCAAATTGAGGATTTAGCTAGCGGCAATATTTGCGTGGCACTCGGCTGGGCGGGTGATTTCAACTTGGCGCGCAAACGTTCTATCGAGAATAAATCAGAGCAAAATATTGAAGCGTTGGTGAGCAAAATGGGTGGCTATATGTTTATGGATACGATGGCGATTCCTGCGGATGCCAAGCATCCTGATAATGCACATAAGTTTATCAACTACATTCTGCGCCCAGAAGTGCACGCAGGCTTAACCAATGCGGTAACTTATGCCAACCCTAACAAAGCGGCAACTGAGTTTGTTGACCCTGAAATTAAAAACAATAAAACTATTTTCTTGCCAGAGGCAGATGTGAAAAACTTGATTCCACCAGGCAATGTGGATAATGCAACGCGCCGTATAGAAACGCGGCTCTATACGCAATTTAAAACGGGTACTTAAAGCCTATACAAAGGCTTGCACATAGGATTTATATGCGTGCAAGCCTCTGTTTTATAGATGGTATTTAAAACTATTTTAACAAATCGTTTTCCTTATTCGGGGTTCATATGGCAAGCGCACCTAAACCGCAAACTCAAGCGAATACAGCAGCAAAAGAAGTGCTGCTTCGGGTTGAAAATGTCACCAAAGTTTATGATGGAACAGTAAAGGCAGTTGACGATGTTTCGTTAACGGTGACCAAAGGTGAGATTTTTGGTTTGCTGGGTGGGTCTGGCTGTGGAAAATCGACGCTGCTACGTATAATGGCGGGATTTGAAAAGCCGACAAAAGGCAAAATATTTCTTGAAAATCAAGATATTACCAACTTACCCGCTTATGAGCGGCCAATTAATATGATGTTTCAATCGTATGCCTTGTTTCCACATTTAAGTGTATGGGAGAACATTGCCTTTGGCTTAAAACGCGATGGTATGCCTAAAGACCAAATGGCGGCCAGGGTCGAGGCAATGCTGAGCTTGGCGCAGTTAACTAAATATGCACAGCGTAAGCCACATCAGCTCTCAGGCGGCCAGCAGCAGCGTGTGGCGCTGGCGCGCAGCCTTGCCAAGCAGCCTAAGTTGTTATTGTTAGATGAGCCACTGGGCGCGCTAGATAAAAAACTGCGCGAAACCACGCAGTTAGAACTGGTCAATATTATTGAAAATGTAGGCGTAACTTGTGTATTGGTAACGCATGACCAAGAAGAAGCCATGACCATGTGCAGCCGTATTGCTGTGATGAGTGAAGGCTACTTCTTACAAATTGGCGAGCCAGATATGATTTATGAAACGCCAAATAGTCGTCAAGTGGCTGATTTTATTGGTAATGTGAATATGTTTGAAGGTGTGGTGATTGAAGATGAACCTGACCATATCATCGTTAAATGCGATGAATGCACGCACTATGTTGGACATGGATTTACGGGCAATAAGGGCATGGCGGTGGGTGTGGCCTTGCGTCCTGAGAAAATCATGCTATCTAAAGAAAAACCCAAGGGCGAATACAACTGGATGGAAGGGGTAGTCACCGAGATTGTGTATTTTGGCGATCACACGACTTA
>JANOWA010000314.1:0-3568 GCA_031417675.1 Methylotenera sp. | reverse complement strand
ACACACAACAAATTTAGTGCCAATCCACAAAAAACCTTGCCGTTGAAGTTGCATAGTTAATCTAGTTTCAGTATAGTTGATCCTGAAGATTTGATTTATTGTAAGTTTTACGTTTGATTGACGATTAATAACTAAGGAGTTTTTACATGAATAAGAAATTAGTTGGCCTTGCAGTTGCAGCCACACTCAGCTTAACAGCTTTTGCGGCGTCTGCCGAAGATATGTTCCGTGATGCTTGGTATGTAGTACCAAGCGTTAATTATATGCACCCTGACAACGATTTAGATGCTAAAAGAAGCGGGTATGGCGCATCTATCAAATTAGGTAAAGAGCTAAGCCCAAGCTGGGATTTGCAAGGTGGTATTGGTTACAATACATCAAAAGCAAATGCTGGTGCTATTGAAGGTGATACAGGTATTGCAGGTTCTTCTGGCCGCTATAAACAAACAACACTAGGTTTAGACGCACTATATATGTTTAGTCGCAGCAACTTCCGTCCGTTTTTATTGGCTGGCGTTGGTGCTGCACGTAATAACATCGACTACACTATTCCTGGCATTACTTTAGACGCTAAGAAAACATCTTGGATGGGCAATTTAGGTTTAGGCGCACAGTATTTATTTAACGATAATTTTGGCTTACAAGTCGATTTACGTGAACAATGGAGTCGCGGTGGTGCAACGGCATTTGGCGCAGGTGGTACAGCGACAGAGGCTGGCACTATTGCTAATACATTGTTAAATTTAGGCGGTGTTTTCCGTTTTGGCGCACCAGCACCAATGGTTGCAGCGGCAGCACCAGAGCCAGCACCAATGCCTATTGCTGAGCCAGCACCTGCACCAGAGCCAGCCCCTGCACCTGAGCCAGCACCAGTTGCTAAATGCGAACCAACGATGGACACCATTACTGTAGGCGCTGAAAAACTATTCGGTTACGATAAAGCTAACTTGCAAGCTGCTGGTAAAGCAGCGTTAGATGAAGCAGCTGCAAAAATTAAAGCTAATCCAGAAATTAAAGCAGTGATTGTTACTGGTCACACTGATCGTATTGGTTCAGATAAATACAACCAAAAATTATCAGAGCGTCGTGCTAAACAAGTGGCTGATTACTTGGTTGCACAAGGTGTTGATCGTTCTACCATCACTTCATCTGGCAAAGGCGAATCAGAGCCTGTTGTGCAATGTGCTGGTACTAAAGCATCGAAAAAATTAATTTCTTGCTTAGCACCAAACCGCCGCGTAACGATTCAAGCTGAAGGTAAAAAAGAAATGGGCTGTAACTAAGCTTTAGTTACAAACTGTTCAATAAAAAACCCCGCACTGCGGGGTTTTTTATTGCCTGCTAGTAATCAAACAGCTTTTAATCGTTATAATCATAATATGAATACTGCTGTGAATATTGTCGATCTCATTATTGAAGCGCGCTGGCTGTTGCCCGTTATTCCACATAATAGCTTGCTAGAATATCAAGCTGTCTCAATTAAGGATGGTGTAGTTATTGATATTTGCGCTATCACAACTGCACATGAGCGTTATCAAGCAAGCGAAACGGTGCAGTTAAACGACCATGTGTTGATGCCTGGCTTAATCAACTTGCACACGCACGCAGCCATGTGCTTAATGCGTGGCTTGGCCGATGATTTGCCCCTAATGCCTTGGCTGGAAGCGCATATTTGGCCAGCAGAAGCACAATTAGTATCGCCCGCTTTTGTGCGTGATGGCACTTTACTGGCTTGCGCCGAGATGCTGGCGGGCGGTATAACCACTTTTAATGATATGTATTTTTACCCGCAATCTGCGGCAGAAGCCAGCATTCAAGCGGGTATGCGCGCCAATCTAGGCTTGGTAGTGCTGGAGTTTGCATCCAATTACGCCAATGATGCGGAAGATTATATTGATAAAGGTACTAAAGCCCGCGATCAGTTAAAACAAGAACCGCTTATATCCTTTAGCTTTGCGCCGCACGCGCCTTATACGGTGAGCGATGCGACGTTTACGCAAATTAACACTTTAAGCGACCAGCTGAACATCAGCATACACATGCATTTGCACGAAACGCAAGCTGAAATTAGCCAAAGTGAGCAAGCACATGGCATGCGGCCATTGGCGCGCTTGGCTAATTTAGGCTTGCTAAATGCTAGCACCACGTTTGCGCATTGCGTGCATTTAAACGCAATTGAAATGCAATTGTTGGCCGAACATGGCTGCCATATTGCGCATTGCCCCAGCTCTAATTTAAAGTTGGCTAGCGGCATTGCGCCGATTGCCGAATGCGCCAAACAGGGCATTAATATTGGCTTAGGCACGGATGGTGCGGCCAGTAATAATCGGCTCGATTTATTTGCCGAGATGCGGCTGGCAGCATTGCTGGCCAAAGGCCAAAGTGGCGATGCCACAGTCATTTCTGCGCATGAGGCTTTACGTATGGCCACTATTAATGGGGCAAAAGCGCTAGGAATGGATGATAAAATTGGCTCAATTGAAATCGGTAAACTGGCCGATTTAACCGCAGTCAAATTTAGTGACTTTAATATGCAGCCAATGTTTGACGTAGTCTCGCACTTAGTTTATGTGGCAGGGCGCGAGAACGTGAGCCATGTGTGGGTGAATGGCGATTTAAAATACCACAAACCGAATGGCAGCGACGCTGTCTATAGCAATATCGAGCCGCAAGAATTAACTGATATTATCAATAAATGGCAATCCAAAGTCGCACAATTTAATATAAAGAGTAAAGCTAATGCGTAATTATGATGCAGCAGAACTGAATAAATTCAACGAGTTAGCGCATAAATGGTGGGATAAAACCAGTGAATTTAAACCACTGCACGACATTAATCCGTTGCGGCTTAATTACATTGATAAAGCTATTTCTTTAAAAGGTAAAAGCGTTTTAGATGTAGGTTGCGGTGGCGGTATTTTAAGCGAATCGATGGCTGAAAAAGGCGCGAAAGTTACTGGTATCGATTTAGGCGAAAAAGCCTTAAAAGTCGCGCAGCTGCACAGTTTAGATAGTGGCGTTGCGGTGGATTACCAATTGATTTCGGTCGAAGATTTAGCCGAAAAACAGCCAGCCAGTTTTGATGTGGTGACTTGCCTAGAAATGCTAGAACACGTGCCAAACCCTGCCAGTGTGGTTGCGGCTTGCGCCAAACTGATCAAACCAGACGGGCATGTATTTTTTTCTACCATAAACCGCAACCTCAAAGCCTATTTATTTGCCGTAATCGGCGCAGAGTACGTGCTAAATATGTTGCCGCGCGGCACGCACGACTACGCAAAATTTATCAAACCATCTGAATTAGCAAACTGGATGCGATCTGCAGACTTGTCGCTAATTAGCCAAACTGGCATGAGTTACAACCCAATCACCAAGCATTATTGGCTTGGTTCAGATGTTTCGGTAAATTATATGATGCATACCATTAAGGTTTAAGTTTGATTACGACGATATTGTTTGACCTAGACGGCACACTCGTCGATACCGCGCCCGATTTAGCACACGCGCTTAATCTGCAATTAAAACGTCACGGCAAACAGCCATTACCTTATGAAAATATTCGTCCATT
>JANOWA010000313.1:0-5218 GCA_031417675.1 Methylotenera sp. | reverse complement strand
GGCGCGCTTAAGCTGGACGATATTCCTAAGCGTTTATTAGTGATTGGCGGCGGCATTATCGGCCTAGAGATGGGTACGGTTTACGATGCGCTAGGCAGCAAAGTTAGCGTAGTGGAGTTTATGGATGGCCTCATTACAGGTTGCGACCGCGACTTGGTGCGCCCCTTGCAAAAGCGCATGGAAAAACGCTTTGAGGCGATTATGCTATCGACCAAAGTGGCGAAATTAGAAGCTAAAAAAGACGGTATTCATGTGAGTTTTGAGGGTCAAGGTGTTGAAGATGGCACTGCGCCAAAAGAGGCTCAAATTTACGACCGTGTGTTAGTTTCCATCGGCCGCAAACCTAATGGCAACAATATCGGCGCTGAGAAAGCTGGCGTAAAAGTTGACGAGCGTGGCTTCATTGCTGTCGATAAACAAATGCGTACCAACGTCAATCATATTTTCGCCATCGGCGATATAGTTGGCCAGCCCATGCTAGCGCACAAAGCCACACATGAAGGCAAAGTGGCCGCTGAAGTGATCGCTGGTCATAAGGTGGAATTTCAAGCCGCGTGTATTCCAAGCGTGGCCTACACCGATCCGGAAATCGCGTGGGTAGGCATGACAGAAACTGACGCCAAAACCAAAGGCATCGACATCGAAAAAGCCAGCTTCCCGTGGGCAGCCAGCGGCCGCGCGCTAGCTAACGGCCGTACCGATGGCACGACCAAGCTTATTTTTGACAAAACTACGCACCGCATCATTGGCGCAGGCATTGTCGGTGTAAACGCTGGTGAGTTATTGGCAGAGGCTGTACTAGCCATCGAAATGGGCGCAGATGCGCATGATTTAGGACTGACGATTCACGCGCATCCTACATTATCCGAAACGATCTGTTTTGCGGCCGAGATGTCTGAGGGCACGATTACCGACTTATATATCAAAAAAAGATTATGAAGTAATGATTGGTCAGCCTGCTTCGCCAGACCAATTAAAGAAAATTCAAGAAGCCAAAGCGACTGAAGAAAAAGCAATGGCCGAAAAAGCGGCTGAAGAAAAAGCAAAAGCCGACAAAGCCGCAGCAAACAAAGCAACCGGTGATAAAACAGCCACTCCTTAAATTATTTGTACTTAAAAAAAGTGACGGTTAAGAAAAGGCAAGTATTCGTACTTGCCTTTTTTGATTCAAGAGCAAGCTGCAGATACAAGCTCTGTACCCACAAACTCAGGTTTTATTTTCTGCAGCTCTGAAGCAGTGTCGGTGCTCACGCCTTTAATCAGCAAGCTGGTAAGCAATTTACCAGGATTATGCAGGGCTTTGGTCGCGTTTTTGACGCCTTTAGCTTGTAACTCGTTTAGCAAATTGGTGGCGAGTTGCTCATCTTGAAATAATCCAAACGAAATCGCATTGCGCCACTGCGAATCTTGCACAATAAATAGCTCATCCACGCCCATTGCTTTAATTTCGGCCGCTTTTTGCTGCGCTAAAGCGGCATTTTTAAGTGGCGGGTAATACACCCAAAAACGTTTGTCCTCTTGGGCAACAGCCTCTTGATTAATCACACTTTGCAAGCCCAAGCGCACCAATACGACTTGCGCAGATGGTAGGTTGGTTTTGGTGAAATTGCCCCATTTATAGCAGCTAGTTGGTGCTGGTGTCGCCATTTGCTCTACTGTTTGCACGCTTAATTGCGCGGCTGCCGCCACACCACTTTCTGGCTGCGCGACTTTTTTTGACATGGCATCTAGCGCTTTTTCACTTAATATTTTTAATTTTTCAGGCTGTATCGAATGATCAGCCGCCGCAGGTTTTGGCGCAATTAAATCCATATTAAAATAGGCCAGTAAACCTACATTCAACAACACGAATAACCAAATTAATAATTTCATTTATTTTCTTTCAGTCACAAAAACTTTTCTTTTACTAACAACTAGTCTTTTGCTAACAATACAAGGCCTTGCAATACAAGATTTTCTGTAATGATAACCTGTTTTAAGTTTAGTTTTAAGGCCTCTGCGATTTTGTTGGCATCGCCCCCGCTTAAAATCAACTTTGGCAGCCAGCCGCACTGTTTTTCTAGCCGTTTTAACATAATACCTATTGCGCCAGCAACTGCGTTGATGTTGCCTGTAGCGATCGCATCTTGCGTATTATTAGGAAAATTTTTCGAAATACCCTCACCTATTTTTAACCGCGCCGTATTGTCGCTGAGTGATGCATGCATTAAACGCAAGCCTGGCATGATGCTGCCGCCTAAAAAACATCCTTTTTCGTCAAGCACATCAATCGTGATTGCCGTGCCTGCGTTTACCACCACCGTTGCGTGCTTAGTACGCTGCCAAGCCGCTACCAGCGCCGCCCAGCGATCTGCGCCTAGTTTCGCAGGTTCGGCATAGCCGTTCGTCACACCGCAAGCTAGTGGGCTTGCTGTTAAAAAATTGACTGCCAAAGGCTTTAATAATAACGTGATTTGCTGCGCTATCGCTTCGCCCGCCACGTTTGCAATCAACACGCTATCGGCTTTTTGCGCGGCTGCGCTTAAGTTTGAAGCGGCAATATTCACATTCATGCACACTTCAAATTCAGTCAAATTACCATCATCGCCCGCCAACGCCCATTTAGTACGGCTATTGCCAATATCGATTACTAATAGCATTAGTCAACTCCTCTCAGACTTATTTCGCCAGCCGAAAACCGCTGCAAACCCAGCGCGGTTTCTACCAGCAAAATGCCGTCCTCTGCCACGTTTTTTACCCTGCCAATTACCTCAGTACCGTTGGGCAGCAACATGCGTACTGGCTTGTTATCAAAAGCGTGATAGCGCAACCACTCATCGCGCAAGCCAATAAAACCATGGCTCTCAAAGGTACTTAATACATCAGCTAAATGCTTCAAAATCAAGCCCAGCAACATACTTTGGTTTATTTTGCTTTGGCTTATTTTGCTTTGATTGATAGATTGTGCACTCATTAAATCAATCGCGGGTTGATCGATGCTATCCAATACATTTTTTGGTAGTTTCAAATTAACACCCACGCCAATCACCGCCGCGCTTGGGCCTTCTAAATCGCCCTGCAATTCAATCAAAATTCCCGCTAACTTCTTAGGTGTGTTTTTTTCTGTCACTAATACATCATTAGGCCATTTTAGTTGCACATTATTCACACCCAAGCTGTTAAATGCACGAATTAAAGCCACACCCACCGCCAAACTTAAGCCAGAAAGCCCTGCCGCGCCACAGCTAAAACGCCATATTAGCGAAAAAGTTAAACTTGCACCTAGTTGCGACACCCAAGTGCGGCCGCGCCGCCCTTTGCCATGCGTTTGAATATGCGCCGCAACACAGGTCGCGTGCGCGATGCCTTTTTGCTGCATAAGGTAAGTGTTGGTCGAGTCCACTTCATCTAATATTTGCAAATTAAACCAAGCGCGCTGCTCGCCAATGGCCGCCAGCACTAAATTTTTATCTAATAATTCAATCGCTTGCGGTAATTTATAACCACGCCCGCGTACAGAAAACACTTCAACACCCAAACTTTCTGCATGTTTTACTGCGTTCCAAATCGTCGCCCGCGTCACCTTAAAACGCTGCGCCAACGCCTCGCCAGAATGAAATTGGCCATCGGCCAGCAGATTTAAAATGGGGAAAGTAAGTTGACTCATAAAAGATGAGTTTAACATATTGCTATTTGTTTTAAGCCTGTTGCTTTGCATACCAAAGCAACCCAACCTAAGCCACAAGCGTGTAAAATAAGCGTAATTATTACGAGCAAATACCATGTCAGAAAAAGAAGCTACCCCAATTGGATCCAACTTTATTCGTGCGATTGTTGAAAAAGATTTAGCCGAGCAAAAATTTATCAGCAAAAAATGGGCAGGCAGCCCAGGTGATGCGCTTCACCAAGCCGCTGGCCAAATTGATAGTGCCAAAATTCGTACGCGCTTTCCGCCAGAACCAAACGGCTATTTGCACATTGGCCATGCTAAAAGTATCTTTTTAAATTTCGGCCTCGCGCGTGATTATGGCGGTATTTGCCACTTGCGTTTTGACGACACTAACCCCGAAAAAGAAAGCCAAGAATACGTCGATAGCATTAGCGACGCCGTGCAATGGCTGGGTTTTGGCTGGGAAAATAATGGCCAAAACGCAGAGGAAAACAACCTGTATTTTGCCAGCAACTATTTTGATGAAATGTACCGCGCAGCAGTTTGTTTGATTGAAGCTGGGCTTGCCTATGTCGATGCGCAAAGCGCAGACGAAATGCGCATAAATCGCGGCACACTAACTGAAGCTGGCAAAGATTCGCCATTTAGAAATCGTAGCATCACCGAAAATTTGCAATTATTTATCGAAATGCGTGATGGCAAACACGCCGATGGCAGCTTAATTTTACGCGCCAAAATCGACATGGCATCGCCTAATATTAACATGCGCGACCCCGCCATTTACCGCATTCGCCGCGCGCATCACCACAACACGGGCGACAAATGGTGCATTTACCCTATGTACACCTTCGCGCATCCGATTGAAGACGCGTTGGAAATGATTACGCACTCCATCTGCACGCTAGAGTTTGAAGACCAACGGCCGTTTTACGATTGGCTGTTAGATAATCTTGCGAAAGCCAACCTAATTGCCAAACCTGTGCCACACCAATACGAATTTGCGCGGCTCAACTTAACTTATGTGGTGTTATCGAAACGTAAATTGATTGATTTGGTAGAGCAAAAATACGTAAGCGGCTGGGATGACCCACGCCTGCCGACGCTAGCAGGCGCGCGCCGCCGTGGCTATGTGGCAGAAGGCTTTAAGCTTTTTACAGACCGTATTGGCGTTAGCAAGGCCGATAGTTGGATTGATTATTCCACACTAGAAGATTGCATGCGCGAAGTGCTAAACGAATCTGCCCCGCGTAGAATTGCCGTGCTAGACCCAATTAAACTCGTCATCGACAATTATCCAGCTGATAAAGTGGAAGATTGCTTCGCGCCAAATCATCCGCAACAACCAGAGCTAGGCAAACGCGTAGTGCCATTAACAAAAGAGCTTTGGATAGAACGCGAAGACTTTATGGAAGTGCCCAGCAAAGGCTTTTTCAGATTAATGCCAGAAGGCATGGTGCGCCTGGCGTGCCAGATTTGGTGTCTGGTAGATATTCGCAATGCACGGTGGTGACTTTGCCTGCGGCGTCTTTTTCAAAGCCTGTGCACTTCACCACGTAGCCGTAACGCAGG
>JANOWA010000312.1:0-1546 GCA_031417675.1 Methylotenera sp. | reverse complement strand
GGCCAAGTTATTCACTGTAGATTGCGTAATACTAAACTGTGACATGACTAATTTATCTAGCGCTACCATGCCGAAGCAAATAGGCACTGAGGAAAAAGTTTGCACAAAATTAGCATGATTAGTCAGTTTGTTGATATGCGCGTTATAACTGGCTGGCATAGGTAACACTTCTGGATTATCTGCCGCGCCCGCTTCTGTTTGTTGAAATGCATGATAAATTTTAGCCGCATTGCGCCACATATCGGCGGCCTGCATCTCTTCTATCGCCCTGCCACCCACGCTTTGTTTACGCACAAAACTGATGAATTCTGATAAACCTGACGCGCCCATGAGACATAGCTCTTGGTCATGTAATTCCGTTTGGGGCGATTTAGCTTGTTTTGAGTTGGATTGTTGCGGCTTGATTTTATTCGTTGTTTTCATAAAATGCCCTATTGAAAATGACTTAAATTTTACAATATTTGTTGTTATAGCTGCAGTATAAATGATTTTTTACCTACCTAAAAAGCACGCCATTTTGGTACTCGCGGGTTTGCACACATTTCTGTATAATCTTGTTTTGCAGATAAGGATTAAGCATGCGTTTATTGCAACAAGCTCTCACTTTTGATGATGTTTTATTGGTGCCTGCGCACTCGCTAGTCATGCCGCGCGAAGTTAATTTAAGCACACAACTCACCCGTAATATCACGCTTAATATTCCGCTGGTTTCTGCCGCGATGGATACGGTAACTGAAGCGCCGCTGGCAATAGCGCTTGCGCAAGAAGGTGGGCTTGGTATTATCCACAAAAATATGACCCCTGCTGAGCAAGCGGCGCATGTTTCGCGCGTTAAACGCTTTGAATCTGGTGTTGTGAATGACCCCGTTACCATTGCGCCGCACATGACCGTGCGCGATGTGCTTGCATTAACACATAAACATAAAATTTCTGGTTTGCCAGTAGTTGATGGCAACAAAATTGTCGGCATTGTTACCAATCGTGATTTGCGTTTTGAAACAAACTTGGATCAAGCCATCAGCAATATTATGACACCTCGTGCGCGCTTAATTACGGTGCGCGAGGGCGCAACCAAAGAAGAAGTCATCAAATTACTGCATCAATACCGTTTAGAGCGCGTGTTGGTGATAGACGACAAAGACGTATTAAAAGGTTTAATTACTGTTAAAGATATTCAAAAATCACACGACCACCCAAACGCCTGCAAAGATAAACATGGCCGCTTGCGTGTTGGCGCAGCGGTTGGCGTGGGCGCAGATACCGAAGTACGTGTGGAAGCATTAGCTGCAGCGGGTGTGGATGTGATTGTGGTGGATACCGCACACGGCCACTCGCAAGGGGTAATAGATCGCGTGACTTGGGTGAAAAAGCACTACCCGAAAATTGAAGTGATTGGCGGCAACATTGCCACTGCCGATGCAGCCAAAGCGTTAGTAGATGCAGGTGCTGACGGTGTTAAAGTGGGTATTGGCCCAGGCTCAATATGCACAACCAGAATCGTAGCAGGTGTTGGTGTACCGCAAATTTCAGCCATTAGCAATGTAGA
>JANOWA010000311.1:0-3931 GCA_031417675.1 Methylotenera sp. | reverse complement strand
AACAAATTGGATTTTTTGGCGCCATGCTTGATACGCAAAACAAGCAACACAACTTATTACAAGTACAAACTACAGAAGCGTTGCAAAACTTTACACAAATGTGTCATCAAAATCATCTACAATCGGGTTTGGCTGGATCATTGCAAGCACAACATATAGCGAAGTTAACACAATTTAATTCAACATACATTGTGTTAACTTCGCTATATGTTGTGCTTGCAACGATCCCGCTAAACCCGATTGTAGATGATGTTGATGACAGATTTGTGTAAAGTGTTGCAAGGCTTCTGTTGTTAGCACTTGCAGCAAGTTGAGTTGCTTGTTTTGTGTATCAAGCATGGCGCCAAAAAATCCAATTTGTTTAAGCGTAGGCAGCAAGTCCCAATTTAATGGTTCATCTGCAAAAAATACGGCTACCAGCTTAATGCCCTTATCTGTGAGTGACTGCATTTTGCTCACAAAGTGTCCATCATAAAATAGCTTAGACACGACAATCTTAATCATGTCTAAACCTAGCGCATGCCTAGCCTCAATATCAACAATTAAACTATTTAAATCAATCGCTTGATCGCCAACTGCGGCACTAAAATAGGGCTGATTATGCGCTAGCTCACTACTCGATTGTCGATGGCGCGTGGCCTGAATAATCTGCTTTGTTAGCTGCAAATCTAAGGCACCAAGCGCACCAAAATCTGGATTTTTAAGGTCAATAATATCCACGCCAGCCTCTAGTACAAGCAAAGCTTCTGCCACATTTTTCACACTGATTAACAGTTGTGTGGTGATAATTTTTTGCCTATTTGTTCTGCGTAAAAACAATCTACTTTCTCCGTTAACCAGCGCCATGCTTCAAACTCGCGCTCTCCTGCTGTTTTATCAATAGCATTTTGCAAATAGGCGCGTTCTGCTAATACTTTTTCTTTTGGCAGCCTGTGCAAACGACTCACCAAAATACTAAGCTCCACCACCGCCGCTTGGGCGCGGTTAAAACCTTGAAAAGATTGATGATTTTCGCTACCAATCGCTTGCATCACCAGTTGCGGCCGCGTTTCGTCATCGCGCACCTCTAGTAATTGCAGCACCGTATGCGTCAAACAATCAGCCAACCTGTAACCCAGATTATTGTTAACTGCTAACAAAGGCCAATCATTGCGTCCTGTGAGCGCGCCTGCAAACACGCGCACATCATCCGTCATGTTCATTACGGCAAATTTGGTCACCAAAATATTATTCAGCGTAGTGGATGGTTTATAAGGCGCGATAATCACCCGCGCATTTTCTTTGGCCCCTTCAAATTGCACGCCAAACGGCGTTATATGCGGCTTGTAGTCAATGTCAACTGTGCAAATAATCGTTTCAAAAATCATTTTTCGCTTACTTTTGTCGGCATTTTCTTAAGCGACTTTTCTTTTAGCGATGCCTCACGGTGACTTTTTCTGTCGTCAGACTTCTGTCCTCCGTCATCTGAAATGCCCCAATTCAATGCTTCATCTTGCACATAACGCTTTTTTAATTGCCATGCTATTTGCGCGCGCGCCAACTCGACACCTAGGTAAAACGCATGGCTTGCATCATTTTCAACTTTTAAATCAGCATAAAATGCAAATGGATCAATATCTTGCAGCTCCCCATCTCGATTAAATACATGCACGCCATCCTCACTCACCATAATGCGAAAACTGGGGTCTTTAATCTGTGCGGCGAATTCACTGATTTCATGCGCATTGTAAGAAAATGGTTTTCTATCGTGCAAACCTAACAATCCATTAGAATAACCGCGCGGCAGGCGGTCATCTTGCTTGGCACGATAATTAACGCGCCTTGCAATATCCGCTTCCGCAATCGCATTCACTGCATGCGCGCTGACTGAGGTGGCCAAAACAGCGTTAATATTCAACTCACTAATTATGCCAAAAAGTATCGCATTAATCCCCGTAGTGTCAGCATCGGTCAGCTCGGTTAAGTTGCCAACGCCCATTAAAATATTAATTTGTGGATATTTTTTGCGTAACTTACTGTATCGCACAATCGAATCCGTTAAGCCAAAATGAATCGGGTCTAAAATCGCATCGGCATAAAATGGCTTGCCGTTTTTAAGGCAAATTTCAATGGCACGATAAAGCGATGCTAAATTACCAGGCTTGGCAGGCACTAGTACTGGCGCGGCCTCCACGGCATCGGCAATCCATAATGTCTTCTCGGTTAAACTCAATAAATAATCCGCACCCACCTTGCCCGCCAACAATAATTCGTCAGTATTCATGCTATCGACGCTCACTTTAAAGCCTGCTTGCTTTAGCGTTTTAATGGCATCCGCCAAATGCTTAAACGGCTTGCCAGGCAAGCAACCTAAATCGATCACATTCGCGCCCTGTGCTTCAAAGCTTGTGGCTTTTGCCACAATTGCATCTACGCTTAAATCGGGCGCATCGACAATTTCTGCAAAAATTTGGCATGAATAATTGCTTAAATCGGGCGCAATGCCAATTTGACCAAAATATTGCGGTAAATCTTTTAAATCCTCTGGTCCGCGCTCAACAGGAATCCCATATTGACGATGCAATTGGCTCAAATCGCCTTGGCAAAGGCCTGGTAAAATCATTTTATTGGCATCGCCCGCACTTTTTAAGCGGCGCGCGATTAAATCAGGCGTCATCAACGCAGCAACAGAAACGCCAATTTGCTCAACGCGGTATTTGAATTTGGGTGTTTTAGGGTTTGCAGTGACTTCTTGCAAGACTTTGTTCAAGCTTTTTTCAGCCAGCTTGCCTGTTACAAACAATAGCTTTTCGCTCATTTGGTTTTAAACCCCCTCGCCCGCTTGCGGGAGAGGGTTGGGGTGAGGGGCAATAGCTGAAAGCCGCATGGATATTGCCTTGTGGAGCATGTCCATATCGACCACAATTTGTGTAAATTCAAAATTCTCGAGCTTTGCCACGTTATCCAAATCAATTTGTCGCGGAAAAACTTGCACAATATTATCGCGCGGCGCAACGGACTCAATTGCTTGCTGACCAGTTTCAGGCACGGTATCGCACGCAAAAATAATACTTGGCACGCGCGTTTTGCCTGCTTGCGCGTATAGATTAGTAACGAGTGAATCAGAAAATCCATAGGTCATTTTAGCAACGGTGTTAGAGGTGGCGGGTGCGATAACCAAGGTGTGATATTTGCCAGCATAAAACAACTCTACAGGCACGCTGCTGGCGGTTTTATCTTGATACACTTTGTGATTTGTTGCGTCTAATTGTGCTTGAAAACCATATTGCTTAATGATTTCAGCTGCGGCTTTACTTAGAAAAATATCGACGTTTTCTAAAGTTTGCAAAACAGCTAAGGACTCACGCAAATAATGACCAGAACCTGTGATTGCCCAAGCGAGACGTTGATTATGTTTGGCTTGCATTTTTTATTAACCGCCGATAAACGCCGATAAAATCTGATGATTTAAGTTTTTAATGATCAAAATTAAGGTCTTAACATCTGTTAATAAGAAAATTTACACAATATTAAATCAACACTTATTAATCCGTTTTTATCGGCGCTCATCGGCGTTTATCGGCGGCTAAATGTTTTTATGTGAAAGGATGTTCAATTACGATGGTTTCATCTCTTTCTGGCCCTGTCGAAACAATGGCAATTGGCACGCCGCATAAGGCTTCCAGACGTTTTAGGTAGTTTTGTGCAGCTTGTGGTAAGCCATCCCATGTTTTGACGCCAAAGGTGTTATCTGTCCAGCCTGGTACAGTTTCATAAATCGGTTTGCATCCTGCCACATCATCCGCACCTACTGGCAGCAAGTCAATTTTTTTGCCATCTAACTCGTAGCCAACGCAAATTTTGAGCTCTTTAATGCCATCCAACACATCCAACTTGGTGATACACAAGCCCGTGAGGCCGTTAATCATGGCAGAGCGGCGCAGTGCAGCGG
>JANOWA010000310.1:0-2214 GCA_031417675.1 Methylotenera sp. | reverse complement strand
GGTTTCAAGCGAATCCTTAGTTAATGTGGCGTCCACCGCATGTATTTTAGCCAACAAGGCACTGCGCCCTGCCACTTCACTCACCAAAATATGTCTGGGTTGGCATCAGCGGCGCGGTTTGTGAGTGAAGTCGCCAACATGATGTTTAACGACAAAGCGGCTTATGTTGGGCACGATGCGTTTAGCCATAAGGGCGGTATGCACATTGATGCGGTAGCAAAAAACCCTGTTTCGTACGAGCACATTAACCCAGCGCTAGTGGGCAATACGCGGCATATTTTGGTGAGTGAAGTGGCAGGGCGCAGTGCCTTGTTGGCTAAAATACATGCGGTGGACGCCACATTAACTAAGGATTCGCTTGAAACCAAGCGCATACTAGCGCATCTAAAATCATTAGAGAATGACGGTTATCAGTTTGAAAGTGCTGAATCATCGTTTGATTTGTTGATACACAAGCTTTTAGGCCGATTTGAGCCGTTTTTTAAGCTGAATGATTACACGGTAAGCGTGCAAGAGTACGCAGAAAATCGCAGCAATAATGCGGTTGCCAAGGTAAATATCACGGTGAATAGTCAAACTGAAGTAGTCATGGCTGAAGGTGATGGTCCGGTAAATGCACTGGATATTGCCATTCGCAAAGCCTTAGCGCGTTTTTATCCGCAAATAAGCGAGGTAAAACTGGTGGATTACAAAGTGCGCGTGCTGGATTCTGACAATGCTACCGCTGCCAAAGTGCGCGTGCTGATTGAATCTGCTGATCAAAATAGCAGTTGGACGACAATAGGCGTATCGACCGATATTATTGATGCGTCTTGGCGCGCGCTGTGCGACGCGATTGAATACAAGCTGTTGCAAGATTCGCAAGGCTTGAAACATAAAGCCGCAAAACAAAAAGCGGTTGCATAAATACTTAAAGATTTAAACAAAGGAAAGATCATGGCAGCAAAGACGTTATACGATAAATTATGGGATACGCATGTGGTGCATGTGGATTCGGATGGCACCAGCCTAATTTATATCGACCGACATTTAGTGCACGAAGTGACCAGCCCACAAGCGTTTGAGGGCTTACGTATTGCTGGCCGCAAGCCGTGGCGCAGCGATACGATTGTGGCGAATCCAGACCACAACACGCCGACCAAAGATTGGGCGAAGGGCATCGAAGACCCAATTTCGCGCTTGCAAGTGGAAACGCTGGACAGCAATATTAAAGAAACTGGCGCGTTGGTGTATTTTCCGTTTAAGCACGCTAATCAAGGCATTATCCATGTGATTGGCCCAGAGCAAGGCACCACATTGCCAGGCATGACAGTCGTTTGCGGCGACTCACACACCAGCACCCACGGCGCTTTTGGTGCGTTGGCGCATGGTATTGGCACGTCAGAAGTGGAGCATGTGTTAGCCACGCAAACCTTAATCGCCAAAAAATCAAAAAATATGTTGGTGCGTGTGGACGGTACATTAGGCGCTGGCATTACTGCTAAAGATGTGGCATTGGCGATAATCGGTAAAATCGGTACGGCAGGCGGTAATGGCTTTGCCATTGAGTTTGGCGGCGAAGTGATTCGTGCGTTATCGATGGAAGGCCGCATGACGGTTTGCAACATGGCGATTGAAGCGGGCGCGCGCGCAGGTATTATTGCGCCAGATGCGAAAACAGCCGAATATTTAAGCGGTCGCCTATACGCGCCAAAAGCCGCCAATTGGGATAAAGCGGTGGCTTATTGGAACACGCTTTGCAGTGATACTGATGCTAAATTCGATAGCGTAGTAGCGTTAAATGGCGCAGAGATTGCACCGCAAGTCACTTGGGGAACATCGCCAGAGCAAGTATTGCCGATTGGTGGGCGCGTGCCAGACCCTGCCAAAGAGAAAGACGCAACCAAACGCACCAGCATTGAAAATGCGCTGAAATACATGGGCTTAACCGCCAATACGCCGATTGAAGACATTAAATTGGACAAGATATTTATTGGCTCTTGTACTAATAGTCGCATTGAAGATTTACGCGCCGCAGCCGTGGTGGCAAAAGGCAAAAAAGTAGCTGGTTCTATTCAATTGGCCATGGTGGTACCAGGCTCTGGCATGGTAAAACGCCAAGCGGAAGAAGAGGGCTTAGATAAAATTTTTCTCGACGCAGGCTTTGAATGGCGCGAGCCAGGTTGCAGCATGTGCTTGGCGATGAACGCCGACAGACTTAGCCCAGGCGAGCGT
>JANOWA010000309.1:0-11117 GCA_031417675.1 Methylotenera sp. | reverse complement strand
GAACTTGGCTTACAAAAATTAAGTGTATTTGATGTGGATGATATGCGGGTGGCGGTTAAAAGAACAGTTGATGGCAGCAATGCAGAAAGACTTGATATTGCTGGCGTTCAGGCAATATTAGGTATTTGAATAAATCCAATTTAGCCGCCGATAAACGCAGATACACGCTGATAACTCTCACTCGTCATTCCCGCGCAGGCGGGAATCTAGGCAAGGTGAAATTTAGAGTGGTTTCCTATTGAAACAAAGCTAAGCATGTGAGTTGTCTGGATTCCCGCCTGCGCGGGAATGACGAGCGAGAGTTATCAGCGTGTCTTTGCGTTTATCGGCGGCTAAATTGGATTTATTCAAACACCTAACATTGCCTGAACCCCAGCAATATCAAGCCTTTCTGCATTGCTGCCATCAACCGTTCTTTTAACCGCCACCCGCATATCATCCACATCAAATACACTTAATTTTTGTAAGCCAAGTTCGGTTTCTAGCGTAAATACTGGGACAGTTTTGCGTACTTTTTCTTTTTTGTCTTTGCTAGGTTTATCCGAGACGCGATAGGATTTTTCGCTACTTTCAAACGGTATTTGTTGGTTGAGCAAAAACATTTCCACATCTTTGGCGCTATCGGCAAATAGGTGAATATTGGTTTGCGAGAATTTTCCTGCGCTGCCATCTAATACGCTACCCGTTAAATGCGGGTTAAACTTTTCAAATAGCTGCATGGTTAATAGCGCAGCTTGGCGCAGTTTTTCTAGCTCAATTGGTTGTTCATCAGCATTATAAATTTCGTTGTATAGCATTATTTCTTCTTCAATTTCGGCATTGGTGGGCATGACGCTGGCTTCACTCACGCCTAGTTGTTTACCTGCTTTTTTTTTGGCATAGCCAAAGTCGTTAATGCCGTCTTCGGCCATCATTTGGGCGGCTTTTTGGGCGATAAGCTGTCGCATATGTTCTAAGTTTTCGCGTGCCATATGCAAAAAATGCGTTTAAAAGCCTGATGGATTCAGTACGCGTGCGGCAGAATTATCGTCATTATTATTTCTGTTTGGCGGTTCTTGCGCGGGTCTAGGCTGTTCTGTGCTACGGTCAATAATGACGGGCGGATTTCTGATTGGATCAGGCACATCTGGCGGTTGAGGATGCAGCGGATTATCGGTGATACTGTCAGGAAACGTGATTTCTGGAAAATCTGCCGAAGTCGGCTCTTCCAATGGCAGCAAAATAGTTTCATGGCGGTGTGGCGGATTTTCGTCATAAAAATATTCGTAAATGCCGTCTTCATCCTCGTCAATTAGAGTGCCTGTTGCGCCATTAATTTTCACTTTCATGACGCCATCGGGTACAGGGTAAGGCACGTCAGGCATGCCATTTAGCGCGGTTGACATATAACGAATCCAAATGGGCAGCGCGGCTTTACCGCCTGTTTCATCTTTGCCTAAGCTACGTGGTTGGTCATATCCAATCCAAGTAATGGCGACTTGTTTGGGGTTAAAGCCTGCAAACCAAGCATCAAATTGGTTATTGGTCGTGCCTGTTTTGCCCGCTAAATCTTGGCGACCGAGCGATTTGGCTTTTGTGGCCGTGCCTTTGGCCACTACATCTTGCATGATAGAGGTCATCAAAAAGGCGTTGCGCGAATCAATGACGCGCGGCGCATCTTTGCCAGCTTGTGGATAATGCGTTTCTAGCAAAACAGTGCCGCGATTATCGGTTATTTTGCTAATTAAATGTGGCGTAACGCGATAGCCGCCGTTAGCAAATACCGCATAGCCATTGGCCATCGCCCATGGCGTGGTTGAGCCAGCACCTAAGGCCATCGACATGACCGCGGGAATATCTTTGCGTGAAAAGCCAAATTTGGTGACGTAATCTTGCGCGTAGCGCGGTGTGATTTTTTTTAACACGCGAATCGACACCATATTTTTAGATTTGGTTAAGGCGGTGCGCAATCTAATTGGCCCGCTGTAATGCTCGTCAAAGTTTTTAGGCTCCCAATCTTCGCCGCTACCAACTTCGCTACCCGTCATGGTTAATGGCGCGTCATCGACAATACTAGCTGGTGTAAAGCCTTTTTCTAAAGCGGCCGAATAAACAAAAGGCTTGAAGCTAGAGCCAGGCTGACGCCATGCTTGCGTAACATGATTAAATTTACTTCGGTTGAAATCAAAACCACCGACTAAAGCGGTTACCGCGCCATTTTGCGGATCTAGCGCGACCAAGGCCGATTCAACTTGCGGCAGTTGCACAATCACCCATTGCTTTTGACTGCGAATAATGCGCACCACTGAGCCGATTTTAATTTTATGGTTTTCAGGATTTTTGTCCGCCAAGTTTTTTTGCAGCAAATTTAAACCTACGCCGCTAATATCGATGCTTTCGTTGTTTTTGGCGAACACTTTAACTGATTTGGCCGAGACATCAGTCACAATAGCAGGCACAAAGCCGTTATATTCATCAAAATCGGCCAATGCCGTTTGTAAGCCTTGTTTTAAATCATCTGTGCTAAATTGACTTAAGTCGATATTTTTTTCTGGTTTTTGATAACCTTGACGACGTTGATATTCCAAAATACCTTGCAAAACGGCGATATTAGCCGCTTCTTGGTTGGCTTTTTTAATGGTGGTATAGACCTTCATGCCGCTACTATAAATGCTTTCTTGGTATTGCTCATACAAGGTTTGACGCACAATTTCGGCCACATAATCAGCAGAAAAATCACGCGATTGCTTAGACATTTTAAACACTAACTTTTGCTGCATCGCTTCATTATATTGTGCGTCATTAATCATGCCATAACGATGCATATCACGTAACACGTCATGCTGTCTTTGAGTCGCGCGCTTAGGGTTAACGTAAGGATTGTAACCAGAAGGCGCTTTAGGCAAGCCCGCCAGCAAGGCTGATTCTGCCAGCGTAAGTTTGTTAAGCGGCTTGCCATAATACACTTGCGACGCAGCGGCAAAGCCGTAAGAGCGCTGACCTAAATAGATTTGGTTTAAGTAAAGCTCTAAAATTTGATCTTTATTTAACGCTTTTTCAATTTTCATGGCCAGCAAGGCTTCTTTTACTTTGGTCACCAAGCCGCGCTTGCCGCCTGGCACCGAAAAAAAGTTTTTTGCCACTTGCATGGTAATAGTGCTTGCGCCTTCATGCCCCGCGCCAGTAATATTATTTTTAATGGCACGCAATACGCCAGTGGTATCTATGCCGTGATGTTGATAAAAGCGTCGGTCTTCAATCGCCAAAACCGCATTTTTTAAGTCTGGTGGCACGTCTTCAATCTTAACAAACGCGCGCCGCTCTTCGCCAAACTCGCCAATTAAATAACCCTCAGCCGAATAGACGCGTAACGGCAGTTTTGGCTGATAATTAGTTAACGCCTCAAGCGAAGGTAGTGTTGGGTAAATAAGCGTCAGTGCAAGCGCACTAAGCGCAGCCAATGATAAGCTGCCAACCAGTAAAAACAAAATAAGAAAATGCCACCACTTTTTTGGAGTCATAGAAAGGCTTTTTAGAAATCGAAATAGACTTAACGTAATTATTTTAACAGGTTATGCGCATAAGCCAATCAACTAAAACCGAGTAGATAATATTGATTATATTAAACCAATTATTAATAATTTTTCATTATAAAGCTTGTGTTTAAAATGGTACATTTGTAGTAAAAGTGACCTAATATGCCCATATAAAATTAAAATTTGCTTTACAGGGCGTAAAGTTGTTGCTAGCATTTAATGTAATTTATCACTATTGTGACTAACTAACGAATATTGAAAGAGAATTTTAATTTGAAATTCGATTTTTTTAATGAAAGTACACCGCCGCTTATCGGTGTAGACATCAGTACTTCAGCCGTCAAAATGGTTGAGCTATCCTCTTCTGGCAAGGGCGGTTATCGCCTTGAGGGTTATTCTATTAGTCCGATTCCTAAAGATGCGATTACAGATGGCAATATTGTTGGGTTAGAGCAGGTTTCGGATGCGATTAAACTAGCCTGGAAGCTATTAGGCTCACGTGAAAAACGCGCAGCATTGGCATTGCCAGCTGCCTCGGTGATCACCAAAAAAATGCTAATGGGTGCTGATTTGCGTGAAACCGATATGGAAGCGCAAGTAGAAGCCGAGGCAAATCAATATATCCCGTTTCCGTTAGAGGAAGTGAATATCGATTTTCAGGTGATTGGCACTGCGCCAAATAACCCAGATGAAGTGGAAGTATTAATCGCAGCAGCCCGTAAAGAGAAAATTGAAGATCGCGTAGCGGCGACAGAAGATGCTGGGCTGAAAGTCACAGTAGTGGATGTGGATACTTATGCCACAGAAGCAGCCTACAGCCTTGTCGCCAACCAATTGCCTAATGGTGGTAAAGATCAAACGGTGATGATTGTGGATATTGGCGCGGTGATGATGCACATAAACGTACTGCATGATAACAACTCGGTTTACACGCGCGAGCAAGCTTTTGGCGGTGCGCAGCTCACGCAAGAAATTCAACGTCGGTTTGGGTTATCGGCAGAAGAAGCAGAAATCGCTAAACGCAAAGGCGGCTTGCCCGATAGTTATGAAAACGAAGTGTTACAACCATTTGTGCAATCGCTATCAACCGAAGTGGCACGTGCCTTACAATTTTTTACCAGCTCTACACAATATAACCGGGTTGATCATATTGTGTTGGCGGGTGGTTGCGCGGCAATTAAGGCGGTGGATGTCATGGTGCAAGACCGAACGCAAGTCAATACTATCGTCGCCAATTCTTTTCAATCAATGTCATTGGGCAGCAGAGTCAAACAAACGCAATTGGCAATCGATGCGCCAGCGCTAATAATCGCCTGTGGTTTAGCAATGCGCGGGGTAGATTAATATGATGCGGATTAACTTACTTCCACATCGTCAACTTAAGCGCGCTGCCAAGCAACGTGAATTTGGGCTGATGGGCTTAATGGCAGCAGGTGCGGCCTGCGCGGTCGTGTTTTTGGGCTGGCAATTTTTAAGCGCACAAAATAATACGCAAATAGAAAGAAATACCCGCTTAGAAAAAGCCAATACCGATTTAGATAAACAAATTGCCGATATTAAGGATTTAAAAGATCAAATTAACAACGTGCTAGAGCGCAAACATGTGGTGGAAAATTTACAAACTAACCGCAGCCAATCTGTGGTGATTTTAGATGAGCTAACCCGTCAGCTACCAGAAGGTATTTACCTTAAAAGCATCAAACAAGCAGGCAATTTAATTACCTTAGACGGTGTGGCTGATACCAATGCGCGTGTGGCAACCTTGGTGCGAAACTTAAGCGTATCAAATTGGATGGAATCGCCTAATTTAGTCGTGATTAATGCGGCTACAGTAAACAATATTAAGCAGAATGATTTCACGGTGACCGTTAGCTTAAAAGTGCCAAAAATAGAAGAAGCACCCAAAAAAGCGGGAGCAAAATAATGAAATTAGATGATTTTAATAATATCGACTTTAAAAACATGGGTAGTTTGCCCATGCCAGTTAAGCTCGTTTTACTCAGCTTTTTATTTATACTTTTAATGGGTCTTGGTTATTGGTTTTTGTGGAGCGACCAAATGGCAGAAATTGATCAAGCCAAAGCCAAAGAACAAGAGCTACGCAAAGTGTTTTTAGACAAAAAAGCGCAAGCCATCAAAGTAGAAGCTTATAAACAGCAAATGGTGGATATTGAAAAAACTTTTGGTGCTTTATTAAAACAGTTACCCGATAAATCACAAATGGATGGTTTATTAACCGATATTAACCAAGCGGGCTTGGGTCGTGGCTTAGAGTTTGATTTATTTAAACCAGGCCAAGAAACGGTTGCTGAGTTTTATGCTGAGATGCCGATTCAAATCAAAATTAGAGGCAACTACCATGACATTGGCGCATTTGCGACCGATATTTCTAAATTGTCCAGAATTGTCACCTTGAATGATTTGACAATTGCACCTATTAGTAAAGATAGTAAAGAGTCGATGCTTTCATTAGATGCAACCGCAAAAACTTATCGCTATTTAGATGCTTCTGAGCTTGCCGCTAAAAAACCAGTTGCAGTAAAGGCGCAATAAAATGACCATTAAACATTTTAAATTTCTGCCTCGCTTTATTTTATTGGCCTTAATAAGCGCCACGCTTGTCGCCTGCAATGGCGATAAAGGGGACGATCTTGATAAATTTATGGCAACCGCCGCCAATGATATGGGTAAAACCGTAGAACCGTTGCCCGAAGTGCTGCCTTATACGCCCTTGCAATACAATGCCGATGGTATTTTATCTGACCCATTTAAAGCACGTAAAGCAGCCAACAAAGCAGGTGCACTGCAACCCAATACTAATCGACCAAAAGAGGCGCTAGAGGCTTATCCGCTAGAAAGCTTGAAATATGTTGGCTCCTTAAGCAAAAATAAACTCAGTTATGCCCTCATTAAAACACCTGATAACACCGTGCAACAAGTTAAAGTGGGCAACTACATGGGGCCAAACTTTGGCTTAGTCACAAAAATAGATGAAACATCGATCTCGCTAAAAGAAATTATCCAAGATGACCTTACTGGTGATTGGGTAGAACATGCCGCTAGTATTAATCTGCAAGAATAAATGATGGGAATAGAAATGATTAAAATGACAACCAATACTTTGAACAATATGCTAAAACTATTTGCCTTGCTGCTGCTAAGTGCTGGATTATTTGGCAATGTTTATGCGGCAGATGAGGACGTATTTGCAAACAAAATTGAGAGTATTGATTTTTCTGCGCTGGCTGGCGGCCGCGTGAGTATTCGTATTCAACTAAAAGAGGCAATGGTTAATCCGCCAGCCAGCTTTACACTTAACAATCCTGCGCGCATCGCACTAGATTTTCCGCAAACGGGCAATGGCGTCGGCAAAAATAATATTCCTAGCGCACAAGGTGCGCTTAAAAGCGTATCTTTGGCACAAGCAAAAGACCGTACACGCATGGTACTTAATTTAACTAAAACAGTGGGTTACAATACCGTTGTCAATGGCAAAGAGGTGATTATTACCTTGCAGGGCAACGAGGCAACTGCTGCAAATGCAAGCACCGAGACCCGCTTTGCAGAATCTCGTGCAGTGAGTAATCAAGGCCACAGCATTTCTAATGTTGATTTTGCACGTGGTAAAAATGGCGAAGGCCGCATCATCGTTGATTTGTCAGATGCCAACACTGGCATTAATATTAAGCAAAAAGGCAAACAAATTATTGTTGATTTTGCCAATACCGACGTGCCAACTGAGCTGCAACGCCGCTTAAATGTGATTAACTTTAATACCCCTGTATTATATGTTGACACCATGAAACAAGGCAAAAATGGCCGCATGATTATCGAGCCAAAAGGTGAGTTTGAACAATCAGCCTATCAAGCTGATAAAAAATTCATTATTGATGTACGCCAAGTGGTAGAAGACCCCAATAAACTCGTGAAAGGCAATAAACCTGGCTACGCGGGCGAAAAACTATCACTTAACTTTCAAAACATTGAAGTGCGTTCAGTGTTGCAAGTGATTGCCGACTTTACTGGCCTTAATATTATTACTAGTGATACCGTAACAGGCAATATTACCTTGCGCTTAAAAGATGTACCTTGGGATCAAGCCATGGATATTATCATGCAAAACAAAGGCTTGGCGATGCGTAAAATAGGCAACGTCATTACTGTTGCACCAGCAGAAGAAGTCGCAGCGAAAGAAAAGGCGCAGCTAGAAGCTGTCAATGCAATTGCCGATTTAGCACCACTGCGTACCGAAGCATTTACGCTAAAATATCAAAAAGCGGTAGATTTTAAAACGCTGGTTGAAAGCAGTAATTCTGGTGGTTCTAATTCTGGTACTAATCAAAATAGAGGCATTTTATCTAAACGCGGCAGTATTGTGGCAGAGGTAAGAACCAATACGGTGTTTATTCAAGATTCAGACAAAAATCTTGAAGCGATTCAAGCATTTATAAATAAAATTGATATACCAGTAAGACAAGTAATGATTGAATCGCGTATCGTGATTGCCGATGATAAATTTGGTAAGCAACTGGGCGCTAAATTTGGCGTACAAAACGGCATTAAAAGCAGCCCAGGTGTGAGTATAGGTGGCACATTAAATAATACAGGTGCAGCGACTGGCGCTACAGCTGGCATCAGTAATACAGGTGGCTTAAACTCAAACCTGCCCGCGACAGGCGCATTTGGCACCATTGCATTTAGCTTATTTAGGTTGCCTGCTGGCTTGCTGCTTAATTTAGAATTAAGTGCTTTAGAGAGCGACAAACGCGGTAAAGTGGTATCAAGCCCACGCGTGACCACGGCCAATCAGCAAAAAGCAAGAATTGCACAAGGTCTTGAAGTAGCGTATCAAGAAGCCTCTAGTAGTGGCGCAACGACAACGGCATTTAAAAAAGCGGAGCTAAGCTTAGAGGTTACGCCACAAATTACGCCTGATGACAGGATTATCATGGATTTGGATGTTAAAAAAGATAGTCTAGGTGACAGAGCCTTCAACAACGTGCCTACAATCAACACACAAAACGTGCAGACTCAAGTCTTAGTGGCCAATGGCGAGACAGCAGTACTAGGCGGTATTTACGAGCAAACAGAGCGTAATGATGTAGATAAAGTACCGTTCTTTGGCGATTTACCTGTGATTGGTAATGTGTTTAAACGTAGAACCAAGCAAGATGATAAAACTGAGCTGCTTATTTTTGTTACGCCAAGAATTATGGATGAAAGTTTGGGTTTAAGATAAGGTGATTGAAACTCTAACCTGACAGAACGCACGCTTTGCCTTAAAATGCCTACCATTAGCGTGATAGGCATTTTTTATTGCAACAAAAATAATGGCAGAAATAAACAATATTTTTTTTATAGGCTTAATGGGCGCGGGTAAAACCACCATAGGCAAATTGCTGGCCAAACATTTGTGCAAAACGTTTTACGATACTGATCAAGAAATTGAAAAACGCACTGGCGTCAAAATCCCAGTTATTTTTGAGCTAGAAGGCGAAGCGGGTTTTCGTAAGCGTGAAACTGCAGTGATTGAAGAATTGACTAAGCTTAACAACATTGTCATGGCAACGGGCGGTGGCGCGGTGATTGCCGAAGAAAATCGCGCTTTATTGCAGGCGGGCGGCACGGTGATTTACCTGCGCGCCAATGTACACGAGCTGTGGCACCGCATGCGCAACGACAAACATCGGCCATTGCTGCAAAACGTGGATATTCGCGCAAAGTTAGAGCAATTGTATGCCGAACGTAACCCGCTTTACACGCAAATCGCCGCGCTAATATTTGATACGGGCAACCAACCTGTAGCGCATATACTTAACCAAATTGAAAAATCACTATCACGACAATCATGATGCAAACCCTTAATGTTGCCCTTGGCGATCGCGCTTACCCCATACATATTGGATCAGGCTTACTATCGCAAGTTGATATAATTTTGCCGTATTTAAAACGTAAAAATGTGGCAATTGTCACCAATACTACGGTTGCGCCTTTGTATTTGGCAAAATTGTCGCAAGCCTTAAAAGATGCGGGCGTCAGCGTGCTTGAGATTATTTTGCCTGATGGCGAAGCGCATAAAAATACTGATACGCTCAACTTAATTTACGATGCGCTCTTAAAAAATCGTTGTGAGCGCAGCACCACATTAATCGCGCTGGGCGGCGGCGTCATTGGCGATTTAACAGGTTATGCGGCGGCAACATACTTGCGTGGCGTGCCGTTTATACAAATCCCCACCACACTACTTTCACAAGTGGATTCTAGCGTTGGCGGTAAAACGGGCATTAATCATCCGCTTGGCAAAAATATGATAGGCGCGTTTTATCAGCCCAAACTAGTGCTGGCCGATATTGATACGCTGCAAACTTTGCCACTGCGCGAGTTATCGGCAGGGGTCGCCGAGGTAATTAAATACGGTCTCATTCGCGATGCCGATTTTTTTGATTGGCTAGAAGTGAATATGCCCAAACTGATGGCTTTAGATGAAGCAGTGACCAGCTATGCCATTTACCGCAGTTGCCAAAATAAAGCCGAAGTAGTGGCGGCGGACGAGCACGAAACGGGCGAGCGCGCCTTGCTTAACTTAGGCCATACCTTTGGTCACGCCATTGAAAACGCCATGGGTTATGGCGTGTGGCTACATGGCGAGGCAGTAGCCGCAGGCACCATGCTGGCAGCCGATTTATCGCAGCGCTTAGGTTGGATTAACGCAACAGATTTTACGCGCATTCACGCCTTATTAACTGCCGCCAAGTTGCCGCTAAACGCCCCCAATTTAGGCGCAGATAAATACTTAAACTTAATGGCCAACGACAAAAAAGTGGAAGATGGTAAAATTCGATTAGTGCTACAGCAAGGCATTGGCAAAGCGGTGATTACCAGCGATTACGATGTTGATAAGCTTAAACAAACGTTAAATTTTGACGCATAAATGCAAAGTTTTATCGCGAATAAATTCGCTCCTACAATACGAATCTGTAAGAGCGAATTTATTCGCGAAAAAGTTTGAATGGGTAAAAGCGATTATATTCGCGATGAAATATCAATAAGTAATAGCAAACTTATTCGCGATACAATATTAATATGACAAATGCCACCAATACGCTCGCACCCTACGCCGCAAACCCCGAAACCTCGCTTGGCCGCCAGCACATCGAGCCGCCATCGCCACTTTTTAACGGCGTAAGTGTTCGCAACGCCTTTCAGCGCGATCGGGATCGCATTATCCACAGCACTGCTTTTCGGCGTTTAGAATATAAAACGCAAGTATTTGTAAATCACGAAGGCGATTTATTTCGCACGCGCTTAACGCACAGCCTAGAAGTTGCCCAACTAGCGCGTGGCATTGCGCGTACACTTAACCTGCACGAAGACCTTACTGAAGCCATCGCGCTTGCACACGATCTTGGCCACACGCCATTTGGCCACGCAGGGCAAGATGCGCTTAACGATTGCATGACGGACTACGGCGGATTTGAGCATAATTTACAATCACTTAGAGTAGTCGATAAGCTAGAGCAACGTTACGCCGAATTTGACGGCTTAAATTGCACGTTTGAGCTACGCGAAGGTATTTTAAAACATTGCTCGATTAAAAATGCC